>CAZPIR010000343.1:0-4780 GCA_964586085.1 uncultured Anaerolineaceae bacterium
GCGCACGCCGGGCTTCGGGTCGGCAGCGCAACGGGATGGCGCCGAGCGAGAGTTGCGAAGTAGATCTCAGTCATCACCGCACGATTCAGCGTGAGAATACTTCCCGCAATCGTGCCATCCTGTAAACGCGCGACGCCATCAATGATGCGAGCGGTTTGATTCAACATTGTAAACTCGCCGCCATTCATGCCGCCGCCGGGAATCGAGTCGGTCACAAGGATGACACGCTCCAACCCGAGCGAACGGAAAAGAATTTTCACGGCGGCAGGATGCGCGTGAATGCCATCGCAAATCAACATACCCATCACCTTGTCCGAGGAAAGCACCGCGCCGAGCACGCCGGGCTTGCGATGATGCAAACCGCTCATCGCGTTGTACACATGTGTGACGAGTGGGTACGTGCCGGACGCAAGCAACTCGTGCGCCTGTTCGTACGTCGTGTTCGAATGACCGTAACTCACACGCACACCCTGCGCACCGAAAAAGCGCGCTACCGCCGGCGCATTCGGCAAATTGCCGGCGAGCGTAACCAATTTGAGATAGCCTCGCGCCGCATCGAGGTACTCACGCGCCTCATCGAGCGTGGGTGCGTGCAAAACGCTCAACGGAAACGCGCCGCGCTGTTCTGGGTCGAGCCAGGGACCTTCGAGGTGAATGCCGAGCGGCGTCGCGCCACCTTGCACACGCGGCATCGCATCGGCAAGCGCGGCAAGCTCGCGCGCAATGAACTGGCGGTCACCCATCGTCGGCGAAATCAAAAAACTCGTCACGCCAAACGGCGCAACGTTTTTGGCAAACGCCTCGAGTTCCGCACCAGCGGTTTCCGGCGAGGTGATCGAAACGCCGAGACACCCGTACGTGTGAATGTCCACCAAGCCCGGCGCAATGACGCCACCGCGCGCATCAATCATTTGCGCGCCGACTGGGATCGCAACCTGGGCACGCGCACCCAGCGCGCGAACCTGGGAGTCCTGAATCACGACCACGCCATCGGGAATCATCTGGCTGGGAGTGCACACCAAGCCGTTCAAGAATACCTGAATAGTCATATGGAAATTTTACACCATTCCGGGAAATTTTGGATATACTGGGACTAGAGTTTCAAATCCAAGGAGGAACAAATGCCAAGTTTAACCAAGCATAACAAAGCATGGACCAAAGATGACATCGTGGTCTTGCGCGAGATGTACCGCAAGGGCGTCGTGCATCGTGAAATCGCGGCGAAGCTGAAACGCACGCTCGTCGCGGTCGAATCGAAAGCGACCGAGCTGGGTCTCGCCAAAAAACGTGCCAAGAAAAAGTAAGGCGTAAAATCGGACAGGTTCATGACCTGTCCGATTTTTATAGATGCGGCACAAAATCAATGACGAGCGAGCCACCCAGGAATTCGCGCAGGATGGAATCTTCCGGCACAAAACGCGAATCGCATGGATGGAACCATTGCAAAAATGTGAGCAAGCGACGCGCTTCGATGTACTCGGGCGTGCCGGGTTCGACCTGGCGCAGTAACGGTTCGGCGAGCGGCTTGAGCGCGGCAAGTTCGTAGACGAGCGCCGAGTTGAACATCACATCGGCTTGTTCCTGGAACGGAAAAATATTGCGTTGCTCGCCGCGCCGCACACTCTCCCAGCGCGCAATCGTTTCCTGCGCCGTGTAGCCGCGCGTTTGCGCGTCGCGCACGATACGCCGAATCAGGCGCGTGTCGGTCGTCGGCACGCGATTCAAGCGGTCAAGTTTGAGTTGCGTGAGCGCAGAAATGTAGATGCGAAAAACCCGTTCGGGCGGAATGCGCGGCAGTAAATTCGGATTCAAGCCGTGAATCCCTTCGATCAATAAAACATGGTCGGGACTGAGTTGTACCGTGTGCCCGCGCTCGCGCTCGCCGGTTTCAAAATTATAACGCGGCAGTTGAACTTGCTCGCCATTCATCAACGCAAGCAAATGTTCGTTGAACAGATTAAGGTCGAGCGCGTGTAAATTTTCGTAATCGTAATCGCCCTTTTCGTCGCGCGGCGTTTCGTCGCGCGAAACAAAATAATCGTCGAGCGAAAGCGGGAACGGGCGCAAACCATTCGCGAGTAATTGAATCGTCAAGCGCCGCGCAAAGGTGGTTTTGCCGGACGAGGACGGTCCCGCAATTGCAATCAGTTTGACGCGGTCGCGCAACGCGTGAAGTTCAGACGCGATTTCGGCGATGCGTTGCGCGTGGAGCGCTTCGGCAACAAACACAATTTCGCGCGCGCGCGATATGCCAAGCGCCTGATTGAGCAAACTCGTATCGGTGACGCCAAGCAAGGACAGCCACTGACGATATTCGAGAAACACGGAAATCAGTTTCGGCGATTGGCGTGGCGGTTCGAGCGAGGTCGGGCGGTCGCGTTGCGGAAATTGCAAAACGAATCCAGGTTGATAGGCGCGCAGAGAAAATTGCTTGAGATAACCGGTCGAAGGCACGAGCATCCCGCCGAGAAAATATCGTTTCAGTCCGCGCAACGTATGGACGCGAATCTCGGCACGTTCGTGTTGGGACAACAAGCGCACTTGCTCTTCGTCACCCTGCGCCTTGAACAATTCCATCGCATCTGCCACGCGCAGAGTCTCGCGCGCAATCGGCACATCTTCGATCACCAGCACGCGCATCCGTTGTTCGATTTGCGCGATCTCGGCGTCGGTGAACGGCTCGCGACCCAGGACACGACAGAACACGCCGCCATACGTCAGCGAATAATCCACCGTGATGCGCGCTTGAAACAAATCGCGCGCAACGACCTGGAGCAAAAACACAATCGAACGTTGATAGATGCGCATTCCATCTTCGGATGCCAGCGAAATCGGTTCGAGATCTATATCCGCGATCAAATGCTCACTTAACTCGGCAAGTCGTCCATTGACAACCGCCGCGACAAACGGCACCCCGTTTGGGTACGCCTTGCGGACAAACGATTCGAGATGCGCGCCAGCCGGTCCGCTGAAAACGCGCCCATCGTGAAAACGCACCTGGACATCCTGGCGGTGTTCACATTCCTGGATTTTGGAGAGTTCGTCGGGCATCATTGCCGCCTCACAAGATGAAATTTACCAATCCAATTCACGTTCGAAATCCTGAATGACTTGCTCAAACGCGGGTCGCGCCGGAATTTCACGCAATGCCTGATCCCACACGCGCGCCAGCAATTCGCGTTTGAATGAATTCCGCGTCGGCACAGCAATCTGCTTCTCGGTCGCGATTTGTTGCGCCAATAAAATAATTGGTGCGCGATCAATGTTTGTGTGCCTCAACACGAACCAAACATCGAACACATCACGCGCACGTGGCGATGTGGCAAACAACGCAACCCGTTCCGCAATCAATTCCTCGAGCGCCATCGCCGCGACGGTCGTGTTGGTGTTATCGCTAAACGGTGAGAGCAACGTCGCGCGCGTTGGCGGCAAACGAGTTTGTCCGGCGAGCAAGGTCAACGTGATGCGCGGTTGCGCCGCCGAGCGTCGTCCGAGCGGTCCGACAAATTCGATGCGCGCCACCCCACGCTCGAACGTCGCAAGCTTGAACGACGCGCCACTCGACACACGCAATGCTTCATCCAACTCGCTCGACACGTCACGCAACTCGAGCATCAAAAATTCCGGTTCGACAATGCTCGGATAATCGGCACAGTGCGCGTACCGCAGTGCCGCACTCGCGCGCAAAACCAGGTCGCGCGCCAAAATCTCGTGCGCGAAAATCGCGCGGAGCGAACACGTGATCGCGTACGCGCGTTCAACGTTCGCGAGATCAGTATGCCATTGCGTAGACAGTCGTCGTAATTCGCCAAAGCCAATCATCGGTGGGGCTAGATGATAGGACACAATGCGCGGGTTGTCAAGAACGATGCGCACCGACGACAGAGTGTGTTATAATCGCGCCAACTCAATCAAGGAATCATCGAGATGAAATCATTCACGTACCATTTGCCGAGTGCGCTCGGCGTATTTGCGATTCTGTTACTACTCGTCACCGACCTGGCATTCACACGCGATGTGCGCGTGTTGGCAACCCTGCTCGCACCGACATTGTGGCTGGCAATTGACCTTGTGTTGGGTAAAACACCGGAGCGAAAATAATGTACACCAACATCATCGAATTCCTTGCGTTCATCCTGTTCATCGGTTCGCTCTGGCACGCGATGCGGTATCAGGGTCGCGCGTGGGCGCAACAATGGTTTGTCACCGCCGCGATGTTCGCCGTGATTCGTGAGACGATTGTTCAGGTTGTTTTGCAAACGTACATTTTCGAAGCCCGAATTTTGCGGCTCGGCATCGTGCCGATTGTGATGATTCTGCTGTATCCGAGCGTGTTGTACCTCGCGTTTCATTTCGCGCAAAGATTAACAGTGCGCCCAGCATGGATCGCCGGCATCATGTTCGCTGTCGCGGCAAGTTTCGGCTTGGCGATTGAAGCCACTGCCGCACTCACCGAGTGGTGGGTGTACACCGGCGCACCGCGCGTGATGTTTGGCGGCGTGCCACTTGGCGTGCCGTTCAGTTGGGGTGGCGCGGCGGCAATCTTTTATGCAATTTTTTATCGCATTCGCGGCGCGCGCTTGCCCGACCAAGGAAAATTATATGCGCTCGTCACACTCTCGCCGGCAATCGCGGCAGTGCATTTGTTGTGGGGATTGATTTTGGGAATGTTGTAGAAATTTCGGCAAACAAAAAATCCGTTCCGCAAAAACGTGGAACGGATTTTTATTTGAGCGGGAGATGGGACTTGAACCCACGGCATCCACCTTGGGAAGGTGGC
>CAZPIR010000344.1:0-4778 GCA_964586085.1 uncultured Anaerolineaceae bacterium
CGACATCCAAGGTGACGCAACCTGCCGCCGCGCCACGTGTTGTCGCTTCGCCTACATCGGCTTTGACTGCAACTATTGCGCCATCGCCAACGCCAACTGCATCACCCTCGCCAACCGTGACGGCAACGCACGCGCCGACTGCTACGAATGTACCGACGCGGGTTGCGGTTGCACAACCGACGTTGGCACCGGCGCCGTCAACCAAGCCCGTGTTGCAACCCAATCCGATCACGCCGATGCGAGTAGCACAGTTTGCGCTCTTGTTTGTGGTCGTCTTTTTGGGCGCCTTGATGTTGTTGTTGCGACGACGCTAATAAAATTGATTGCAATAAAAAAGGCGAGCCGTTATCGGCGCGCCTTTTTTATTGCCCGTACTTGAATTGTAACGTGACCTCGCTCGATGTGATGTTAATGCCGGTGAGTCGCGCGGATGTACCCTGGGTCGCGCGTTGCAGTTGTTTGTTCAACTGCTCTTCGATCTGCGCGCGCAAGCGTTCGACTTGTTGCGTCACGACGACCTGGGCGAGACTTGCGCCGTTGACCTGGGTTTCTTGCACGGTCAACACGAGGCGATTGTTTTGAACTGCCACGCGCATCGTGATGGTTGCGTTAAGCGTGACCGATGTGCCCAGGTCGCTGACGAGCGCGGCGCGGCACAGATTCGGTTCGCTGAACGTGAGCGTGACTTGGCGCGCGAGTCCGCTCGTGCGTGCAAGTTGTTGAATTTGTGAATTGAGAAAACTGGTGCTTGTGCTGACCGAAATATCCGGTTGACCTGGGAGCGGGGTAGGCGAAGCGACGTTGTTGGTCGTACGATTGGCAAACAAGGCGTTTGCCGCGAAGGCGAGTCCGATGCCGATGATGACGCCGAACACAATGCCGGCGCAACCGAGTGCCACTGATTTCATTCTGTTCCTGTTAAAAAGCGTGACGCCCAGTTATTACTGCGCGTCACGCTTCTTTGAATTCGCTGAATTGGTTTACATCGTTTCTGGTGCGCGTACGCCCATCAAGTTCAACGTGCGAGCGAGCGCGAGCTTGGATGCGCGCACGAGTTTCAATCGTGCGTGACTGATGGCGGCATCGCCGGGTTCGGTCGAGACGACGCGGCATTGTTTGTAAAAGGAGTGAAAAATGCCGGCGAGTTCAATTGCATAGTGCGGCAAGTGATGCGGTTCGAGTTTCGTCGCGGCAAGTTCGACAACTTCGGGCAAGCGCAACAGTTCGCGGATCAGTTCGAGTTCGGCGGGATGCGTGAGCAAACTTACGTCGCCACCTTCGCTCGCCAAGCCAACCTCATTTGCTTTGGCAAGAATGCTGGCGATGCGCGCGTGCGCGTACTGCACATAGTACACCGGATTTTCGTCCGATTGTTTTTTGGCGAGTTCGAGATCGAAATCCATTGTCGTGTTGGCGGATTGCGAAATCAACATGAACCGCACCGCATCCGAGCCGACCTCGTCAATCAATTCGTCGAGTGTAACAAAATCGCCGGCGCGTTTGCTCATGCGCACGACCTCGCCGCCGCGTTTCAAGTTGACCATCTGATACAACAAGATGGTCGCGCGGCTTGCATCGAGACCGAGCGCGCGCGCGGCGGCAAGCACACGTGGCACATCGCCGTGATGATCCGCGCCCCACACATAAATGGCGCGATCAAATCCGCGCACGACCAATTTGTTCCACACGTACGCCACGTCGGAGGCAAAATAAGTTGGGCGTTAGCTTGGGTCGGGACTGGCCTTGGGCGAGCGAATCAAGACCGCGTCCTTGTCTTCACCCAGTTCTTGTGCGGCGAACCACACCGCATCTTCTTTTTCGACGACGAGATTTTTCTCGCGCAAGGTTTGCATGATGTTGTTGAATTGATCGGTCTCGTACAGCGAGCGCTCGGAGAACCAGGTGTTGAAACGAACATCCAGGCGCGCGAGTGTGTTCGCGAGCCAGGTTTTTACTTCGTCAATGCCCATGCGACCCAGTTCACGAATCGCGTCCGCGCGCGGCATTTGCAAAAAGCGATCGCCAAATTTTTCGGCGAATGTTTTGCCCATGTCGGTGATATACGTGCCCTTGTAACCGTCTTCGGGAAATGCTTCGTCCTTGCCGAGGGCTTGGGCGTACCGCGCGAATACACTCTCGCCAAAGTGGCGAATCTGCGAGCCGGCATCGTTCACATAGTACTCGCGCTCGACCGTGTGACCGGCGGCGACGAGCAGGTTGGCGAGCGTGTCGCCGTACGCGGCGTTGCGCGCACTGCCGACGGTGAGTGGTCCGGTTGGGTTTGCGCTGACGTACTCGACCTGGACGCGTTCGCATTTCGCGGCGGGCGCATTACCAAAATGCGTACCTTCGGTCAGAATCGTTTCGACCTGGTTCGCGAGCCAGGTTCCGCTCAAAACAAAATTGACAAACCCGGGTGCGGTCGCCGTGACCTGAGCAACGGCGTCATCTTGTGGAACGTGTGCGGCAATCGCTTGCGCAATTTGAAGCGGCGCGCGTTTCGCTTCGCGCGCAAGCTTGAGTGGAAGCGACGTCGAAAAATCACCGTACTCTTTGCGTTGTGGTCGCTCGACAAACGTTTCCGGCATGGCAAATGTCGCGAGCGCGCCGGCATTTTGCGCGTTGAGGATGGCTTGCTTAACTAGCTCGGCGAGATGGTTTTTGATTTGCATGGTTGTTATTCTTTCGATAATCGTTTTTGGGTGACCAACTGAGAAACGCGTACACGGGATATAGTTGCTCGACCCGTTTCAAGATTTCATCGGCGATGTGATCGGCGTGCAGACGTTTGTCGTTCGGCGCGTACGTGATACCCAGTCGCAAATCGTGTCCGCCCGGTTTGTACTTGTCCATCGTTGAATTCAACATGCCGACGTTGACGAGGCGGCTTGCTTTGGCGCGCAAAACTTCTTGATAACCTGGATAGCCAACCTCAGGTCGCACGAATTGCGAGAGACGCAACGTGTGTTCGCCGCCCAGTTCGGCGAGCAGGTTGCGAAAATGTCCGCGCTGGGTTGCGTTCTCTTCGAGCCGGCTTTTTAGATTTTGCCCGTCCACCCATGCCTTTTCGCTGACGAGCAGTTCAATCGCAAACCCTTCCTTGTCAATGCGCGCGGCGATCATCGCGTTCGCGTAAAAATGTCCAAAGTCTTCGATCAGTTGTTTCTTCATCAACTTGATCGTCGTTTCCGGTTTCGAGTAACGCAACGTCATAAACTCGATGCGCGATGTGGCGGGTGAAATGCGCGACGCGCTGATGAGCCATTGCGTCATCCAGTGCGGGTGCAAATCCCATTTTTGTTTACGAATTTCCGGATAAATAATCTTGTGCAAATCCGCGAGTTTTCCACGGATGCGTTCGCGTTCGCCGTCGTACTCGGCGTTGCTGGCGAGTCCGCTTTCAAAAACTGCATAGTCGGCGGGCAAAAAGAATGCTTTGGTGTTTGTCATCTCAATTTCATTTCGGGTCAAAGGTTAGAATTGGCAGATGTTGTAACCTGTAATCGCCATCATGTCAAGTGGGGCGCGGGCGCTGTGCGGTGCGAGTTAATGCGGGCACGCACAATTTATTTTCGCGTCATTCGTGCAATGCACGATGAGCCGAATCGAGCGAATGGCAATGTCTGCCGGCAAATTTGTCGGATCGAACCGCAAGCGTGTGATGCGATTGCCGAGCAATAACGTGCCGGTCTGGGCAAGGTCAACGCGATATGTGTGCCAGACATCATCGGCTTGCCCGGTGAACGATTGTTTGAACGCCGGCGAAAAATCCGGTTGATCGTTCGCGAGCCAGTACACTTGTCCCTCGAAGGTGGGTTGGGTTGCGCGCACACGCATCGTGATTTCGATTTCGCCCAGTGCGAGACTCGCTACATCAAATTCCGGACTGCCCATGAACGGATCATTGCCAGTTGCGCGCGTGACGAGTGCGCCCTCGCGATTTGTTGCGTCGTCAAGCTCGTTCCAGGTTTCCCAGCCCTGCGCGTCGTTCGCAAAATTCCAATCGAACGCGATGCGCGAAAAATTCGCACACTGTTTGCGCGAGGCGAGTGTTGCGAGCAAGTCGGTGCGTTCGGTCACGCGACGATGATCCACGAGAAAGAAAAATGTGCGATCCAGGTCGTCGAGCCAAATCGGAAACCGGGCAAGTTTGATGACGCGCAGAGATGGATCGCGGTAAGTGATGTGAATGGCTTCCCAAAAGCCCGCACCAAAAATTGGCGCGCCTTGGGGTGTTGCGTCCGGCACGCCGACAAAAGCAAGACGCGCATTTGTCGGCAATGTCGGATGCGAATTGATGAGCTGATTCAAAATGGCTTGCGTGGAGCGGCTGGCAAGCGCATAGTCTTGATTGCGGGTGAATGATGCGAGACTGTACAGCGCGACGAGAGCGATTAACGCGATGATGCCGGCGAGGCGCGCAAAAACAATTTTGTTTTGCACGAGCGAGGCAAGCGCGATTGCCAGTATCAGAGCCAAGCCAAGGGACGGAATGTAAAAGGAACGATCATTTACTCCGCCGACTGTTGTGGTGAACAACGTGATCGGAATCCATGCCAAGCCAAAAATAATTTCGGCGCGAAAACGAAAGGCGAGTCCCAAGCTAATCACGCACCCCAACGCAACCCAGCGCAAATCCCCTAGGTTTTCTGCGAGCGGGTCGAATGCACGACCCAGGTTTGCGTCCACATAGTACAGCCATCCTTCAGGCGCGAGTTCCAAGCCACGATAGCCGTGTCCGAATAGGAACAAGCGTCCGGCGGAGACGATGGCAAACG
>CAZPIR010000345.1:0-4755 GCA_964586085.1 uncultured Anaerolineaceae bacterium
ACGTTCGCCAATCGTCAACGCTTCATCCACCGCACCGAGCAAGCCATCACCCTCACTACGAATGTGGCTCGTATAAATCGCACCATGCTCAGCGGCGACCCGCGCCAGCGCAACCAATTCATCGAGCGACGCGTACGACGACGGCGGATAGATCAAACCGGTGGACATGCACCACGCGCCCTGTTCGATAGATTGCGCGAGCAAATTTTTCATCGCGTTCATTTCGTCGTCGGTCGGCGCGCGCATCGCGTACCCCATCACACTCGCGCGCACTGTGCCCTGCCCCACCAACGTCACGTAATTTGTCGAGATGCCGAGTTGCTCGACACGAGCCAGGTATTCGCCGACCGACTCCCAATCGAGCGAGAGGTTGTTGTACGATTCGATGAAACTACCCATCTCTTGGCGCGCGGCGGCGAGCAAGGGCGCGGCAGACGAACCACAATTGCCGGTCACTTCGGTGGTGACGCCTTGATGGATTTTGCTTTCCATTTTCGGATTGATGAAAATCGTTTCGTCGGTGTGCGCGTGCATGTCAATGAAACCCGGCGTCACGTATCGCCCGGTCACATCGAGCACGCGCCCCGCCATCGCGTTCGACAAATCGCCAATCGCAACAATCCGGTTGCCGGCAATGCCCACGTCAGCACGGCGCATCGGCGCGCCGGTGCCATCAATCACCATGCCACCGCGCAAAATCAAATCGAATGAAGGTTGCATAACATCTCCTTGAAGAATAAATTGCGAATCGTAATTATGCCAGTTTGAGGTTGCCCATCGCACACGCAATCTCGTCATGCTTGTTCAGAATCGGCGCGACATCCGGATGGGTTTCGTTCGCGCCGATGTGTTTGAGCAAGCGGCACGTGGTATACAACGAACTCGCGCGTTCGTACGCATATTCCCAATCGCGGTACTGTCGCTCCGCGTTAAGGTCGTCCCAGGGATAACGCGAGGGCGGTTGCTCGGCGCCGCATCGCCAGGGCTTGGGCGTGAGCCGCGCGCGAAAGCTCGACTGTTGTTTGCACAAGGTCACGTAAAGCGGATCGGACTTGAGCGCGTGCATCAACGCGAGACTGGCTTGCTGGGTCGGGTCGAACACCTGATTGGTGACGAGACAACGCAAACCGCCAAACGTACGATAGACACGCAGACCCAGGTCGGGATAACCGCTTGCCCATTGCTCAACCATTTGCATAAAGGATTGTTCTGGCGACATTGCCGGCTTTTTGCCAAACAATTTTCCCAGCCCCAGCAACACATCGCCCGACGAATCGGGAAAATCAATGTCAATGAACATGGCATTCATGGCGTTCAACACGAGCGCGCCGTACCCGTTGCGCGTGATCATGCCAACTTGATTGCCATCCGCATTTTTGATGGACTGGATAATTTCTTCGCGCAGAGGATTTTTGCCGTACGCGTAACGATTCAACTCTTGATCGTTTTGAAAACGAAGCACGGCTTGTTGCGCCGCTTCGTCGGCAAGGTGTTGCGCTTCGCTGATGCTCGTGTCTGACAAACGCCAAAGCGTAAAACGCCGAAACTCGCCCGCCGAATTTTCCGCCACGCTCGAACTCTTCGCCCAGTACTGTGGGATTTTCATCGTGCGCTCCTTGATGCTCATCGAACATGCGCCAGTATAAATTGAATGCGCGCGCAGGTCAATCCGCGCAAAACAAAAACGTCGCCGAAAAATTCCGGCGACGTTCCAATTTTTCGCCGCGCGCTAAAATTTAAAGCGCGCAAAATCCTTGCCGACAACGACCGTCCGCGCAAAACCGGCTTTTGCCGCCTTGTGTAACTTGTCTACATCACCATTGGGCGGCAAATGCACCAACACGAGTTTTTTCACGTCCGCGCGTTGCGCTTGCTCACCGGCTTGCCGCGCACTCGAATGCCCGGTCGTCGGCAGATCAATCGTCGTGGACTCGTGGAACAAGATATTCGCCTCGCGCGAAATTTCAAATACCGATTCGCACATTTCCGTGTCGCTCGAATACACGACGGTCTTGCCGGAGGAGTGCGAAGTGAATCGCGTCGCCAACGTCGGCAAAAGATGTTTGGTCGGCGTCGTCGAAACGGAAAATTCGCGCGTCGCAATCAATAAGCTAATGCCACGTTTCGCCACACGATGAAACTCGACCGGGAAAAAGCCATGCTCGCGCCAGCGTTCCCACTCGAACGCATGCATCATCGCCATCGTCGCGCGAATTGTTTCCGGCAAACCATGCAAGTGCAATGGCTTTTTGCGACCGGCTAACCAAAGGTCGAGCAGAAATACGGACAAGCCGTACAAGTGATCGGGGTGATGATGCGTTAGAATGACGTGATCAATGTGTTCGAGCGGCACACCGGCTTTGCTCAAACGTTGAATCGGACTACCGCCACAATCCACCAAAATCGCCTCGCGTTCGCCTTGAACCACCAAGTACGTATGCTCGCGTTTCTGGTCGCTGAGCGCCGCGCCGGTGCCGAGTAAAATTAATTGAGCCACGTTATCTCCCGTAAAATAATAGAACCACCTGCGGCGTAATTGTCGCTTCGACCCACGCCGCGATCAACAATAAAGGCACTACCACAAACACAAACAATTTAACCAGGTCGGCAAACGCATGGATCACATTCTCGCCAACCGACACGCCGGGCGGCGGCGCGATGATGGACGCACCCAACCGCAACGCCATGCCCGTCGCGATGATCGCCGCCGGCAATTCGATGATGCCGTGCGGCAAAACGAACGCAATGAGAAACGTCACCGGATCGGTACCAAACTTGGAGGCTTGCGCCGCCACAAAACCGATAATGCCGACCGGGACAAGCAAAAGAATCAACGCGATGGTGCCAAATGAGAAAAAGGCAAGGATGGACGCCAAACCAAGCGACCGCACGTTGTTGATAAAAATACTCATCGTATCAATGCGCGGCAAAATGCCAATCCCCGGCGAATTCAACTGCGCCTGAAACGTGGCAGGGTCAATTTTGAATTCCTGGGTCAGTTCGAGCGGCAAAGGATATTGCCACGACAACCACCCTCCCCCAACCATCCCGGCACAAATGACCAGCGTGGTCAGCGCAATCGGAAGCGCGCTCGCGCGCAACAACTGCGGCGCATCCGTGCGATACACGCGGACGAGCGAAAATTTTTCGCCGACAAAAAATTTAACAAACAAACGCCACGCCGCGCCTAGGTTCAACTCGTCAATCTCGCGCGCGAGAATTTCTTCGCGATTGAACGTGCGCGTGCCGGTACGAATCAATAACAACAAGGCAATCGCCAACCCAAGAATGATAAACCACAAAACGTCGTACAGTCCCCAAAATAACAAAGCCGTCTCACCCTGCAACAAGAACGCCATCGGGATGATGATGAACGACGCGAGCAAATTCGCCGCGCGCACGCTCGTCGTGTGCGACGAGACGACAACCGCACCGGCGACCATCACGAGCGCTTCCATCGTCGTCAGCAAGATGAGTTGAATCAGCACGATCCATTCTGGCACATACTTCATTGAAAAGTACAACCCGCCAAGATAGACCATCATCCCCAGGCAACTTGCCGCGACCGGCAGAACGGTGGACGACACGAGTTTGCCCAGATACAGCGCCGCGTCGGAAACCGGCGTGCCGAGCAAGGGTTCGAGACTGTTGCGTTCTTTTTCGCCGACGAACGATTCGAGCGCGATGATGAGCGAAAACGAAATCGGAAAGAAACCGACAATCATCACCGCGAACGGAATCAAACGCAGAGGAATGATCGTCGCGCTGTACTCTTCGACGAAATTGATCGCCAGGCGCGTGGATGCATTCATGATCCAGGGAAAGATGAGGGTGAGGATCATGATGGGAAACACGATGCGCCAATCGCGCAAGGAATCGCGAATTTCGCGGCGAGCGATGATGAGAGAATCAGTTAGCATGTCAGTGATCTTGACGCAATACGAACCCAGTATTGCGTATTCGTTACCCTTCCACCAGTTTCAAATAAACTTGCTCAAGACTGCGCGGCTCTTCGGTCAACGTCATCACACTCACACCGCGCGCGTGCAGTTCGCGCAACACCATCGGATTCGCCACCTGGGGCTGGGTCGTGCGATAACGCAACGTGAGCGCGTCCGACTCTTCGACATGCAACACCGTGTTCAACGAAGGCCATTCGGCAATCGGTTGAGCGAGACGAACCTGCCACACGGGCGCGCCAAGCAAATCAACCTTGAGTTGATCTGGCGTGCCAAACGCAATCATCCCGCCCCGACGAATCACGGCGATGTGATCGGCGAGCGATTCGGCTTCGTGCAAATTGTGCGTACACAAAATCACGGTCTGCCCATCCCGCCGCACATCCGCAATCGCATCGCGCACTTGCTTGGCGCTCTGCGGGTCCATCGCCGAGGTCGGCTCGTCGAGAAACAACACGCGCGGCTGATGTAACATCGCACGAATCAACGCGACCTTTTGTCGCATCCCTTTTGAAAATCCACCCAAACGACGTTGACGCGCGTCCCACAAGCCAAAGCGTTGCATTAATTGCTCGGCGCGGTCGCGGCGTAATTGCTTGGGCATCCCTTGGAGTTCGCCAAAAAAATCGAGATAGTCGAGCGCGCGCATCCGCAAATACAAACCGGGAAATTCGGTGAGATGCCCGACCAGATGACGCACCTGAATCGCGTCTTGCACCACATCGAACCCGGCAATGCGCGCCGAACCCATCGTCGGCTTTATGATCGAGGAAAGCATTCGCACGGTTGTCGTCTT
>CAZPIR010000346.1:0-2791 GCA_964586085.1 uncultured Anaerolineaceae bacterium
GATCGGGTCGGGCGTGTTCGGTCGCGTGGCAATCGTCGCATCGAGTTGACGCAATTGGTCGCCCGCGTCTGCGTTCAAACCCACTTCCCAGCGTTTGACGAACGCACTGCGATCAAAGCGCCACAACGCCAGCACGAGCGCGGCGCGCAAAATAAAGGTGACGCCACCGAGCCAGGGAATCGCAAAATAAATCGTCGCCCAGTCGCCTTCAAAGCCGGCAAACGTCATCAACGGATAACCGACAAGCGACCAACCAAGTTGAATGCGCGCGAATGCGACGAGTAAATACTTGAGCCACGCCTGATTCGTCAAACGCAAGAACACGAGCGGCAAAAATCCATAGACCACCGAAACCAGGTTGCCCGCGAGCGAAATCCACCAATCCTGGAAAATCGTAAAATTTCCTCGCGGCACCACATAGCCATAAAAGAGCGCGTAATGAAATCCACCGCCGAACCAATCAATCGTACCGCCGAATTGATACGTCGCCGCGGCGTGACCCAGTTCGTGCAGAAATACGCCAATCGGCACGAGCACAAAAAATCCCAGCTCACTCGCCAATCGGCGGTCAAAGGGAGTCAGTTCGTCATCCGTGAACGCGCGCCAATTCTGCCACGCGGATGAAATCGCGCGGATGCCAAGAAAAGCGTAAAAGAGCGAAAGGAGGTCGAAGAGTCCCATGATAGTAATCTAGTAAACCGGAAAACAAGTAAACAGGTTAAAGTGATTCAGTGTCGTCATTGATTTCATATTCGATAACATCTTCCTTTGCCACTCTCGCGCCGCCCAAATCTTCGCCGGCTTTTTGTTGGCGCACATAATTCATAAAACCATTCAGCGTTTTTTCGGTTTGACGGATCAAGGTATAGAACGATTCAAAATACTTGTCTTCACAATAACCCAGGACGCGCCGTTAACGAGATGCCCTAAAACTTTATCGAGTGAACCACGCGCATTCGAGTAAAATCTCAAACGATCAAGATAGTGATAACGTCCGTATCCTTCAGCAATGTTCGCGGTAATACGCTTGGCGGCGCGACGGATTTGCGAAACCATATCATACTTTTCATCGGCGGGCAATGTGCGCGCAAAATCTTGCGCGTTGACAACCACGTCCAGCGCAAGTTTGAAACATTCCAAATCTTCAAACCCGTGCTTGCCCTTTTCACCCGGCGAAACGTATGATGCTTTACGCAACTCCATCGCGCCACCTCATTTCCTTGGTTACTTGTTTACCTGTCTACTTGCCTACTTGCGAACGATGTGCGTCCCCGTTTCACCGCGCAACGCGCGCCCGATGTTTTCCGGATTCGTGATGATCGCGTGCTTGCCGCCGTTTTCGAGGTACCACAGAATCGCTTGAATCTTGGGCGCCATCGAACCTTTGGCAAAGTGCGTGCCTTCGGCGAGATACTGCTTGGCTTCCGCCATCGTCAGCTTATCCAGCCATTTTTGATCGGGCTTGCCAAAATTGATCGCAACTTTTTCGACCGCCGTGGCAATCAAGAACAGATCGGCTTTGACTTCGCGCGCGAGCAGACTCGACGCGAAATCCTTGTCAATGACTGCCGCCGTGCCGCGATATTCGCCGCCGCCAACGTCAATGACCGGAATGCCGCCGCCGCCAACCGTGATCGCGATGATGCCTTCTTTGAGCACCGCTTCGATGGTCGTCTGCTCGACGATTTCTTCCGGCAAGGGCGAGGGCACGACACGACGCCAACCGCGTCCCGCATCTTCGACGACGCTCCAGCCCATTTCGTTCTTGCGCCGCATCGCCTCGGCTTGATCCATGAATCCGCCGATGGGCTTGCTGGGATTTTTGAACGCCGGGTCTTCCTGGTTCACCAAAACCTGGGTGATGATCGTCGCCACGCGCTTTTTAATTTTGCGATGATACAATTCGTTTTGCAGAGCTTGTTGCAATTCGTACCCAATCGCGCCCTGCGTGTCCGCGCCGCACACATCGAGCGGAACTTCGTGCATCCCCTCGACCTTGGCGGCGATTTCAGAGCGTCGCAAAACAAAACCGACTTGCGGACCGTTGCCGTGACCAATCGCCACGTCCCAGCCCTGCTCGACCATATCCGCGATGTGCGACGCGGTTTCGCGCAACGCTTCTTCTTGGTCTTCAACCGATTGATGCTTGGCATCCTTGATCAGCGAGTTGCCGCCAATCGCAATGACCGCGAGTTTACGCTT
Organism: uncultured Anaerolineaceae bacterium; assembly: GCA_964586085.1. GTDB lineage: Bacteria > Chloroflexota > Anaerolineae > UBA4142 > UBA4142 > JACRBM01. The sequence goes on from CAZPIR010000346.1 coordinate 2,203, forward strand.
AGGCGCGATTTTTTTAACCGCCGCTTTTTTCGCGACCGGCTTGGTTGTCTTTTTGGTTGCTTTTTTTACAGTTGCCATGATTAGTCTCCTAGTCTGGTAGTCGAGTAGCCGAGTAGCCGGACTATCCGACTACTCGACTAGATGACTATCAAGACATTGTTAAAGCCATCACCGCTTTTTGCGCGTGCAGGCGATTTTCGGCTTCGTCGTACACCACCGAGTTCGGTCCATCAATCACGGCGTCCGTCACTTCGATGTTGCGATCCGCCGGGAGCGGGTGCATGTAAATCGCGTCGGGTTTCGCCAGCTTCATCTTGGCTTCGTCGGTGATCCAGCTCTTGAACGAATCCTGCAACTTTTTGCCCTCGACCTTGTCGGCCGTCGTCAACAAGGGACCCCAGGATTTGGCATAGACCACATCGGCGTCCTTGAATCCTTCTTCCATACTATTGGTGATCTCGAAAGCCGTGCCGTACTTTTTCGCTTGCTCTTGCGCTTGACCAACGATGTCGGGCATGAGTTCAAAGCCCTTGGGATACGCGAGCGTGACATCCATGCCAAAGCGCGTCATCAGCCCGTTGATCACAGG
>CAZPIR010000346.1:2801-4752 GCA_964586085.1 uncultured Anaerolineaceae bacterium
TGCCAAAGCGCGGCATTTGCAAGATGAGCGATTGCGGGACAGAAATCGGTTTGAGATACGATGCCGCATACGCCCATGACACGACGATTTTTTTCTTGCGCAGGTCGCGTCCCTTTTTCTCGTAAATCGTCATCAGGTCGGCGAGACATTGGAACGGATGATAAATGTCGCACTGCATGTTGAGAATCGGCGAGCGCGAGTATTTAGCAACTTCGTTGATGTACTGGTTGCCGAATTTCCAATCGCATTGGCGAATCGCAATGCCATCGAAATAGCGTCCGAAAATTTCGCCGATTTCTTTGGCGGTGTCGCCGTGCGAAATCTGGGTCGTTTCCGAATCAATGAACGCCGCGTGTCCGCCGAGTTGCGCCATGCCGGCTTCGAACGAGCCGCGCGTGCGCGTGCTGGAGAAAAAGAACAACATCGCCAGCACCTTGTCGCGCAAGATCGCGTGTGATTCGTTCAACGCGCGTTTGCGTTTCAAATCAAACGCCACGTCCATTACGGTTTCGACTTCTTCTTTCGAGAAATCGAGGTCGCCGATCAAATCGCGACCGTGAAGAAATGTCTGCATTTTGAAATCTCCTTGTATGGTTTGTTAGGTGGTTAGGTGGTTGGGTGGTTAGTCACATCATCCAACCACCCAACCACCCAACCACCAAATTTTTATTCGACCGCGCCCAAAACCATCGCAATCAACGTCATGCGCATCACCACGCCGTTGAATGCTTCTTGCCAATAGCGCGACCAGCGCGTAATGTCCACGTCGAGGGGAATTTCGTCCATGCGCGGGAGCGAGTGAAGCAGAATCGCATCGCTCTTGGCTTTGCCGGTCAACAACTCGCGTGTGATCTTGTAATTCGCGGGCGTGAGCGACTTGTCCTTGCTCGCTTCTTGACGCGCCTGCGTGTAATCCGGCTGAATCACCGGCTCGACCAGGATCACGTCCGCGTCCGCAATCGCTTGATCCACGTGTTCGGCTTCTTTGAAATCCAAACCGTACTGGCGGAAATCGGCTTTGTACTCTTCGGGCATTCGCATATCGGGCGAACCGGGGAAGAGATCATTCGCGCCCGGCGAAACGAACGTGATCGGGCAATCGAATTGCGACAGCGCGTAACCGAGCGAGTGCATCGTGCGCATCCGCATGTCGCCCACGGCGAGCCAGCGCAAACCGTCAATGCGACCGCGTTCGCGGATCACGGTGTACAAATCGGTGAGAATCTGGGTCGGGTGTTCGCCCCAGCCATCGCCGCCGTTGATGATCGGCACGCTCGACCATTTCGCGGCTTCGTGCGGCGCGCCCTTTGTAAAGTGGCGCATCACAATCACGTCGCCGTAAAATTCGAGCATCTTGACCGTGTCCTTGATGGACTCTTGGTACCAATCGCCCGCGCGCGTCATTTTGGAATCCGAGAAACCGGTGACGTGCCCGCCGAGGCGGTGCATCGCGGCTTCGTGCGCGAGGCGCGTGCGCGTGCTGGGTTGATAGAACGCGGTGACGAGCGTTTTCTCTTTCAGCATGTCCACGTTCTTGCGTCCGCGCGCGATCTCTTCCATTTTTTCCGCGACGCCGAACACGTGGAAAAATTCGTTCCGTTCAAACTCTTTTAGCGACAGAATGTCGCGTCCGGCAAAACTACGCATGGTAAAATCCTCCTTGGGGTTTTTGGTTTATTTCAGTTGTCATCGCAAGAAAAGCAATGACACTAGTACCAGTCCTTACGATATGGCTCTAGTCTCCGACCCACTTTATGCCATGTCATTTCGAGCCGCGTAGCGGCGAGAAATCTCCAACTCTTTGAGCGATTTCTCCTCGCCGCAAAGCGGCTCGTCGAAATGACTTATTCACTTTTCACGCGAAGCGTTCATCCTTGCCTTCTCGATCTCCGCCAGCGTTGCCTGCGCCCATTGCATATTGGGTGATTTCAGGCGTGTGTAAATCTCAACA
>CAZPIR010000347.1:0-4747 GCA_964586085.1 uncultured Anaerolineaceae bacterium
GATTTGCCGAAGTGGTTGCATCGGAACCGAGATACTGATGCCCCCGCGCACCTCACCCAAGATGTAACCTTGTTGGGCATGACAACGAAGGCAACCTTGCTCAGTCAGCAAGGGCTTCATTAAACGTAGGTATTCCTTTCCTTGCATCATCGCCAGCCCGGAACTCTCGGTAACCCCTTTTTCAAAACTCTGTAAGGACGTCGTTTCCCAGGGGTCAGCAAAATTCGGTGGACGGATGGGGTTCAAACTCGTAATATGGCCCAGGACTCCGGAATCTAATGCTGCTATCTCGTGGACTTGGCGGGTCATATAGGCAGGATTCATGAGCGTCAGTTTTTTACCAGCGGGTGTGGTAATATCGCGTTCGGGAATGTCTGCAAGATACGGATTCGGAGGGGTGACCTCGGTAGCCGGCACATAGACGCCTCCGTGCATGGTCGCCCACCGCCGGTAAATAATGTCCTTATCATAAGCGACTCGCGCTTGGATGCGAGCATTCTCGAGGATGCTTTCGTTGATCTGGATTATATTCCACCAAAGTGAGCTGGCAACCGAGATTGCCCAACCAAGGGTGATGATGATCAAATAGCGATTGATCAATTGGGTAGACTTTTCAAAAGACATGCTTTTCTCCAGATGCGGCTGAAAATTTTATTACGTGTTGGATGATGAGCCGATCATTTTCAAAAATGTGTCAACAATCACCGGATCAAAGTGTTTGCCGCTCTCGGACTGCAGATAGGCCCGGGCTTTTTCTTTTGACCACGCCAGACGGTAAGGCCGATTTGAACACAGTGCATCCCACACATCCACGACTGCAAAAATTCGCGCCGCGAGCGGAATCGCTTCTCCGATTAGTCGGCGTGGATAACAACTGCCGTCCCACTTTTCATGGTGGCAGTATGGAATATCAATGGCGGAGTACAAATAGTCAATCGGGGAGAGCAGTTTATAGGCATACTCGGGATGTTGCCGCATAATCTCCCATTCGCGCTCATTCAACGTCCCTGGTTTGAGCAAGACCGAATCGGGAATGCCCATCTTGCCGATGTCATGCAAGAGCGCGCCGCGTTGAATCGGTTCCATTTCGCTTTCGCGGATGCCCAGTGCCCGCGCCAGTTCGATAGTCAGTTGGACCACGCGCCGTGTATGCCCGTTCGTTTCTTGATCGCGCAGTTCGAGTGCATTCGCCCAACCTTCGAGCGTAGTTTCGTAGGCATGTTCAAGTTCAGTCGAATATTTGTGGATCTCCTCAAATAGTGTGGCGCGATGAATGGCATTCGCCGCAATATCGGCAATTGCAGTAAGGATACGAATATCTTGGGCATTAAACGTGTTCGCTGTGCCGGCAAACAAACACCCAATCACACGATCCTGTGCAATAAGTGGCAGACACGCCGCGCCATGGGTATGACCAATCCATTGGCGTGAATAAAATAAAGGATCGGTTGACAAATCGTTGACCAAATAAATTTCTTTCGTGACAAAGATGCGGCCGCTCAATCCCTGGCCCATCGGCACTCGATCGCCTTTAGCGTATGCCCAAGTTCCGTTTCCATACATGACCACACTTTCGTCTGTAGCGGGATCACGCAAACTAATGGCTACACCAGAGGTAGTTAGCAACTCCGCCGTCTGAGTCACGATTACAGGAAACATTTCATCCCGTGTTGTGGCGGTCCGTAGAGCGGCGCTGACCGCGGCAATGGCTTGTACTTCGCGCTCGTGCTTTTTGCGCTCCGTGATATCGCGCGCCACGGAGAGGACTCCGACGATTTGGTTGTTCGTATCGCACAACGGCGTACCGGTAATCTCGCCAATGAGGCGGGTCCCATTCTTGGCAATAAATACATACTCAGCGCTCACGCGTTCCCCTTGCAGAATTCGGAGCGTATCAGCAATTGCGGTTTCAAAGGATTCCGGTGCGAGCAAGCCCAGTTTCGGAAATGGTTTACCAATCAGTTCACTCGGCACATAGCCCAAGGTTCTTTCGACCGAAGGCGAGACATCGGTAATCCGAAAGTCACAATCCAACGAATAGATCACATCTGCAACGTGCTCAAAATGATGGCGGTACCGGGCTTCGCTTTTGGACAACGCCACCTCTGTTCTTTTGCGTTCTGTGATATCTTGTGTGTAAGTAACAAAGTGACGTGGTTTACCCTCGCCATCATAGACAACTGAAACGCCGATATCCACCCAAACAACCGCGCCATTTTTATGCAAATAGCGTTTTTCAAAGCGGCACGTTCGTTGTTTGCCTTGTAATAATTGCTGCATAGTATGGAGATTCAGTTCCCGGTCATCAGGGTGGGTCAAAGTCGCAAACTCGACTTGCAGTAATTCCTGGGGTAGGTAACCCAACATCCGGCAAAAAGCCTCGTTCACATTGAGTAGTTGCCCCGTGAGCGAAGTAAAAACCTGCCCGACCAACGTATTCTCAAACGCCGCACGAAATAGTTCTTCATTCTGCCGCGAGGTTTTCTCTGCCTGCCTGCGATCGGTCACATCCTGGATTGTTCCCGCAACAATCATGGCCCTACCTTGTTCATCGCGTACAAGTTGAGCGACGGAATGAATATCCCGCACCGTACCATTGTCAGCGCGGTTGATCGCGAACTCGATATTGTAAGGAAGGTTATTTTGGATTAGGTCTTTGAGCGCCTGATCCAACCGGGAACGTTCAAACGGTTGTGGAATTTGCTGTACCAGGGTCAACGGGAGTAATTGGTCAAGCGGTATTTCCAATCCATAAATCCGGAATGCCTCGACCGATGCCCACATGGTTCGCGTGGCGAGATTCAATTCCCAGCTTCCGATATGGGCCACCGACTGCGCTTGTGCCAGCCGATGCTCACTCTCGCGCAATGCATCTTCGGCGCGCTTACGTTCGGTAACGTCCGCATCAATTCCGCGATAGCCAAGCAACTTTCCCTGATCGTCAAGCATCGGCAGTCCGCTGGTAGTAAGCCAGATGATTCGACCATCTTTGTGTACATTGCGGTTGATAAATTCCCGAAACGGTTGTTTGGCGGCAAAAGTGGTTAATGCCGCTGTCTTTAGTACTTCTCTGTCTGCCGGGTAAAAAAAATCATAGAAATGCTTTTGCAGAATCTCGTCCGGCGAATAACCCAGGATCTGTTCCACCATTGGGCTCGCATAGGTGTAATGCCCCTCGGCATCTACCTCCCAGATCCATTCCTGCGCGTTGTTAGCAATATCCTGGAATCGTTCCAAACTCGTCTCTAGCGCATGCTCCGCTTGTTTGCGCTTGGTGATGTCTACCAGAGCGCCATAGATATGCTGACCTGAAATGGGACTGGCAACACATTCGGCATACGAGGCAACCCAAATCAGATCCCCGTTTTTGTGTAGTAGACGCAATTCGCAAGAGCCGGATTCAGCAGGATGCAATCTGGTAACATGGCGTTTGAACAGGGTCTGATCTTCTGGGGTGACCAGAAACCCCCAACACTGTTGCGCCACGATTTCGTCAATGGAATAACCGACGATACGTTCTGCCGCGCCCATCATCCAACTAATCGTATAGTTGCCATCTGGGTCAGTGGTGCACGAATAAGCCATATCAGAAATGGTAGAGGAGATATGGCGATAACGTGCTTCACTCTCGCGCAACGCTTCTTCTGGGAGCTTGCGTTCGATAAGAACTTGTTTTTCTTTCAAGGCATGGAGCACGACAGGTCCGAGCCGTTCGACATTATCTTTTAATACATAATTTGCTGCGCCAATTTTTATGCACGCGACCACGCGGTCTTCATTCATCGAGCCAGCCAAGACGATCACTGGTGTGCACGACGCATGTTCAAACGCGAGTTGCAATGCTGTCATGACGTCCAAGTGAGGCAGGGAATCATCGGCAATGATGAGGTCAGGTTCAAACGAGGCGAGTGCGTTCAATAAACCTTGGCGTGTCTCGGCGATTTGGAACACACACGATTTCAGGGACTTGACGATTTCGCCTTGCGCGAGATCAATATCGGTCGGTGTGTCTTCGAGGATGAGAATGCGAGTCGGTCCGTTCATTGGATTTTCCCTTGAATACGAATAAACAAGGCGGAGGCGAGGCAAACAAGGTCTCAGCCTTGGTGCGATATGATTTACTAGTGCGTCCTTAATAATCTGGTTTTGGATTGGGGCTACATTTTGCGTTAGCAAACCATTCACAATGCACAATCGCTTTGATCATGCGCTTGGTTGCGCCCCGGTTAGTTTTGCTGTTTGCGCAATCGCTTGTCCTCATACATGCGCGTATCCGCCAGTTTGAAGGCATCCATCAAGCTACCTTCCTCTGCGGTGGCCATGCCAAGTGACAAAGCGAGTGGCAAGTCCGGCAAACGTGTGTTGGCGCCAGCCAGGTTCTCTCGAATGCGCCGGAGAATTCGTTCGGCGGTCACCTGATCCGTGCCCGGCAAGATGAGCGCAAATTCATCACCGCCAATCCGCGCGAGTGTATCGGAGGCGCGGAACACCGATTGCAAAACTTGCGCAATGCGTTTGAGCAATTCGTCGCCTGCGGTATGCCCTAGGGCATCGTTCGTCTTTTTCATATTATCAAGGTCGGCAATGCAAATGCTAATGGGGAATTTGTGGCTCTGCTCCAGGCGCGCAAGTTCGGTTTCAAAATAGACGCGATTGTAAACCCCCGTCAGTGGATCATGCGTACTCATATAGCGTAACTGCTCTTCGGCACGCTTGCGCTCGGTAATATCGGCAATGACATACACCC
>CAZPIR010000348.1:0-4746 GCA_964586085.1 uncultured Anaerolineaceae bacterium
CCAGTTGGGTTGAATGCCGGTGAAGGTGCGCTGATCGCGCAAGACATAGGACATGATCCGGCAAATGTGTTCTTTGAACCGTTCACGCAAACATCGTACTGGGTGCGTCAAACAATGCGGGTAACCTTGCCGAGTGACGGTGCGTACACCGTCGCCGTTTACAATTCGGAAAACAAAATCGGCAAGTACGTGCTTGCGGTGGGCGAACGCGAAGAGTGGGACGCCTCGGACGTGCCGGCAATGCCGAGTGTGTGGGTTGGTGTGCAAAAATATTTTGGCAACCCTGATTTGACCAACCTGGGAATTGGTTTGTTGGTTGGCGCGGTTGTCATCACGGCGGGCGTGGTGTTCTTTTTTCTCCGCAAATAGGAGTTTGCAATGAAACGTGTGATTATCACTGGTGGAACCGGTTTTCTGGGTCGTGCGTTGGCACAGGCATTGCCGGAAAATGAATATGAATTGATCGCATTGACGCGCCAACCGGACAAGCATAAAAATTTGCCGAACGGGATGCGCGCAGTCCAGTGGGATGGTCGCACCGCCGAAGGTTGGGGCGACCTGGCGAACGGCGCATACGCGATTGTGAACCTTGCCGGCGAAAGCATCGGCTACCCGCCGTTGCCATGGAGCGCGGCGCGCAAACAAAAAATTCGTGAGAGCCGCATCAACGCCGGACAAGCAGTACTTGCCGCCGTGCGAGCGACGACCGAAAAGCCGCGTGTCGTCATTCAATCATCGGCAGTTGGTTATTATGGTTCGCACGGCGACACGGTGATTACCGAGGATGTGCCGGCGGGCAATGATTTTCTCGCCCAGGTTTGCAAAGACTGGGAAGCGTCTACTGCCGAGATCGGCTCGCTCGGTGTGCGGCGCGTCGTCATTCGCACCGGGTTGACGCTCGCAAAAAATGAGGGCGTTCTGCCAATGTTCATGTTGCCGTTCAAATTTTTTGTCGGCGGTCCGCTCGGAAGCGGCAAGCAGTACACTCCCTGGATTCATGTTGCCGACCATGTTGCGGCGGTGCGCTTGTTGATGGACAATGTTACGTTGCGCGGCGCATTCAATCTCGCCGCGCCCAACCCGGTGACAAACGCCGAATTCAATCGCACGCTCGGCAAGGTGATGGGACGTCCATCGTGGATGCCCGCGCCGGAAATCGCATTAAAGCTTGCGCTCGGCGAAATGGCAGACCAACTTTTATTGACGAGTCAACGCATCGCGCCGAAACGTTTGCAAGAAGCTGGGTTCAAGTTTCAATTCACCGATGCGGAAACTGCTTTGCGAGATGTCTTGAAATGAAACGCGTCATCGTCGTCGGTGCCGGCGTCGGCGGACTCACGACCGGTGCCCTGCTCGCGCGCGCGGGACTAGACGTGACCGTGCTCGAAGCGCAAGTGTACGCGGGCGGATGTGCGAGCACCTTTTTTCATCAAGGTTATCGTTTCGATGCCGGCGCGACCGTGTCTGCCGGATTTGATCGCGCTGGCTTGATGACGCGACTCGGCGACATACTGGGTATTACCTGGCGCGCTGAAGCGATGGATGCCGCGATGGTCGTGCATTTGCCGGACGGCGAACGCGTGACGCGTTGGACTGACCAAACAAAATGGAACGATGAACGACGCGCGCATTTTGGGAATGCCGGTGAAAAATTTTGGAGCTGGCAAGAAAAAACGGCGGACGCGTTGTGGGGTGCGACGATGCGCGGCGTGCCGATGCCGCCGCAATCGTTCCGCGATTTGATGGGGCTGGCAAATGTGGGTGTGCGTGCGCTCACGCAACGCCCGACTCTGCCGCTCGACGCGTTTCGCGCAATGTCATCGCGTTTGCATAACGCGCCGGAAAATTTACGCCGATTCATTGACGCGCAGTTGTTGATTTCTGCGCAGACCACCTCGGAACATGCGAACGCGCTTTATGGTGCGGCGGCACTCGATATGCCGCGACGTGGAGTTACGCATTTGCCCGGCGGCATCGGCGCGATTGCGGCGAACCTTGTTGACGCGATTCGGCGATTGGGCGGTCAGGTGCATTTCAAACACGCGGTCACGCGCGTCGAAGCTCGCGGCGATGAATTTGTCGTCCAGGCAAAAAATGGCAACACGTTTTCGGCGGACGCGGTTGTTTTCAATTTGCCACCCTGGGATGCGGCGAACCTGCTTGGCGTTGCGCCCAAGAAAAGTTTGCCGAGTGATGGCTGGGGCGCGTTCGTCGTTTACGCCGGCTTTGACGGTGCGATTGCGCCGAACGATTTGCCGCTGCATCATCAAATCATCGCGCGCGAACCACTCGCCGAGGGCAACTCGATTTTTGTTTCGCTCTCGCCGGCGAATGATGTGACCCGCGCGCCTGTCGGTCATCGCGCGATGACCATCAGCACGCACACCGCGCTGTTCGAGTGGTGGCATTTGTTCGAACGGGATCGTGAAGCGTACGAGGCGCGCAAAAACGAGTACGCCGAGCGCATGATCGAAACGGCGGAGCGTGTTTTGCCGGGGTTACGCGGCGCGCTCAAGTTGATGATGCCGGGGACGCCAGTTACATTTCAACGATTCATCAATCGTTCGTTCGGCTGGGTCGGCGGATTTCCGCAAACGCATCTCTTTCGCGCGCTTGGTCCGAACCTGGGTTCGCGCGCATGGCTGGTCGGCGACAGCATTTTTCCCGGACAATCCACGCTTGCGGTTGCGCTCGGTGGAATGCGTGTTGCTGATGCGGTGTTGCATCAAATTGGTTGCGCGCGCTCGCAGTCTGTTCCTAAATTGAACCTGGGATTGCAGACCAAATAACCATTTTTATAGACTGTCGTTTCGACGAGCGAGGCGAGGCGAAATCTTTGATCGCTTGGCAGATTCTTGGCTTGGCTCGGAGTGATACGAGGTGTTCGACGGAGTTGAATGGAACGAATGAAAAATAATCGTCTGCTCATCATTTTCTTGATTGTGTTTGTAGATTTGCTTGGCTTTAGTTTGATTCTGCCCTTGTTGCCGTACTATGCGGAAACGTTTGGGGCTGACCCGTTCGTGACCGGCTTGTTGGTCGCATCGTACGCGGTGGCGCAACTTGTGGGCGCGCCGTTACTCGGTCGCTGGTCGGATCGCGCAGGACGCCGCCCGGCTTTGCTAGTCAGTATTTTTGGAACCATCCTGGGATTTTTATTGCTCGGTTTTGCGAACGCGTTGTGGATGCTGTTTGTCAGCCGCGTAATTGATGGTTTGACCGGCGGTAATCTCACCGTCGCGCAAGCGTACATCACGGATGTCACCGATCAGAAAAATCGCGCGAAAGGGCTGGGCATGATCGGCGCGGCATTCGGGTTGGGTTTCATCATTGGTCCGGCGGTTGGTGGCACGTTGAGCACATGGGGTTACAACATTCCGGCGTTCGCCGCGGCGACGCTCGCGACCTTGAACTTGCTCGCTGTCTTTTTCTTCTTGCCCGAATCGTTGACTGAAGAACGACGCGCGGCACTTGCCCGGCAACCCAAACCGGCGTTCACGTTCGACGCGTTGTGGCAGGCACTCAATCGCCCGCGCGTGGGTCCCTTGCTCCACACGCGATTCTTTTTCGGTCTCGCGTTTGCGATGTTTCAATCCATCTTTGCGCTGTACGCGCAGTATCGTTTGAGCTTGACCGCGCAGACGACGGGTTATGTGCTAGCTTACGTTGGCGTGTTGGCGGTGATCGTGCAGGGACTTCTCGTGGGCAAACTGAGCGCGCGTTTCAACGATTATCGCTTGATTTTTGTTTCAGCGATCACGATGGCATTGGCTTTATTCGGTTGGGCCATTGCGCCAGACCTGGTTACGTTGTTGGTTGTGTTGGTGCCGCTCGCGTTTGCCGGCGGAATGTTGAACACGGTCTTGAACAGCGCATTGACCAAATCGGTATACCCGGAAGAAATTGGCGGCACCCTGGGTTTAGGCGCGTCGGTCGAAAGTTTGACGCGCGTGATTGCGCCGTCAGTTGGCGGTTTGCTACTTGAATCGGTTGGCACCTGGGCGCCGGGAATTTTTAGCGCGATGGTGATGATCTGGGTCGTGACCTTTGTGTGGCGACGTTTGATCGTCAATCCCGATCCGCCCCTGCCCTTGCGTGGCGCGCCCGTGCCAGTCGAAGTGAACAGTCCAGGTCATTAGGAGGAATCACAATGCTTGAAATTTTGAAACTCATTGCCTTGTTGCTGACAATTGCCACCGGCTTGCTCAGCTTTTTCAAGCCCGAGGCGGTGTATGCGTTTACCGGCTTGAGCGCGAACGGCGCGCGCGGTGTGTCCGAGATTCGCGCCATCCTGGGTGGCTTGCTCATCGGCTTGGGTATCGCGCCATTGATTCTGGGTGGAGCCGTGGCATATCAAGTTGTCGGCATTGCTTATTTGGGGATTGCTATCACGCGCGCGATTTCAATCGTGATAGATAAATCGTACGCGTCGTCAAATATCATTAGTTTGGTTGTGGAGCTGATTGTCGCTCCCGTGTTGATGATATAAGGAGGTTGAACATGACGATTCGGATTGTAACGGATAGCACGTGCGATTTGCCGGCAGAGATCATTCAACGCTATGGCATTCGTGTCGTGCCATTGTATATCAACATTGCGGGCAAAGGTTATCTTGACGGCATCGAGATCACGCGCGAGGAATTTTACACGCGCTTGCCCGAGTACACTCCGCCGGCGACGACGGCGGTCTCTGCGCCTGAAATGTACAAACAAGTGTACGACGAATTGGCGACGGAAGGTGCGACC
>CAZPIR010000349.1:0-4729 GCA_964586085.1 uncultured Anaerolineaceae bacterium
GGATGCTCGAGCGCGGCAACCGCTTGCGCTTCGCGGCGAAAGCGCGCGATAAATTCGTCGCCGGTCAGATGTGGATGCAAAACCTTGATGGCGACGAATCGGTTGAGGTCAGGTTGGTGCGCGCGATACACTTGCGCCATACCGCCCTGTCCCAGTTTTTCGAGCAGACGATATTTGCCGAGTGTCATCCCGGCGAGACTGGCAGAGGTGCTCCGCACACGAGGGAGTTCGTGTTGACTGTGTTGCTCGTCAGACATCATGTGTCTCCGAACAAATGCGTAGAGACGTTGCAAGCAACGTCTCTACGGAACAACAAATCGGTTAACGTACAAATTCTTCGCGGCGAACCGTCACGCGCTCAAGCTGGTCAGCCAACACCCGCACGCCGATGCCTGGGTCAGTTGGCACGCGCAACGTGCCTTCGTTATCCACCTCGAACAACGGCTCGACAATGTCCTGGGCAAAATACCGTTTGTTCGCCGAGATGTCGCCGGGTAAGGTGAAATTCGGAAGCGAGGCGAGCGCCACATTCGCCGCGCGTCCGATGCCGGATTCCAACATACCGCCATGCCACACCGGTGCATTGCGCGACAGACAATAATCGTGAATGCGTTTCGATTCGGCAAAGCCGCCGACACGCGCCGGCTTGACATTGATGATCTTGCAACTATTCAATTCGATGCCCGCACGCGCATCGCCGAGCGAGTGAATGCTTTCATCGAGACAGATTGGCGTTTTCAATTCGCGTTGCAAGAACGAGTGGTCGAAAATATCTTCGTGTCCCAGCGGCTGTTCGATCAACAACAAATTATATGCGTCCATCTCGCGGAACAAAGGCGCATCGCCAATCGCGTACGCCGAGTTTGCATCTACTTGCAAAAGAATGTCCGGAAATGCTTGGCGCATCGCCTTGACCAATTCCAGGTCGCGACCCGGCGCGATTTTAATTTTGATGCGCTTGTATCCTTCTTTGAGAAACGCTTCGGCACGCTTGACCAATTCGCCGGGCGATGCTTGCAAGCCAATGCTCACGCCGACCGGGATTCGGTCACGCGTGCCACCGAGCATGGTCGAGAGCGACACGCCGCGCGCCTTGGCAAACATATCCCACAGCGCAAACTCCAACCCAGCTTTAGCCATGCGATGTCCGCGCACCCAGCTCCAGGTCTTCGCCGCGTCTTCGGGACTGGCAACATCCTTGCCCAACACGCCAGGGATGATACAGTCGCGCAAGATATGCCACACCGTTTGATTCGTTTCGTACGAATACGAGGGATGATCATTCACCGGCGATTCGCCCCAACCGGTCACGCCTTCGCCATCCACGCGCACAAGAATGTGGTCTTCGGTCAACTCGACGCCGAACGAAGTTTCAAATGGCGCGACGAGTTGCATTTTCAGTTGTCGAATTTCGATGCGTTCAATTTTCATATTAACCTCGACGGAGGACGGAAGACAAAGGACGGAGGAAATTACTTTCGTCCTCCGTCTTCCGTCTTCGGTCAAATCTACGCTCCAAATTTGTTGAGACGTTGCGCGTTCGCGAGCGCCATCGGCATAATGTCTTTCGATGGAAAGCGTCCGAGCGAGCCACGCGCACACGCACGTTCGCCGAACTCGGCGATATTGTCCGGTCGGCAGAACAGGGAATACAACAACACTGGCACGGGATGCCACGAGTGCGATTTGAGTACGGCAGGTGTCGAGTGATCGCCGGTAATAATCACCACGTCTGGTTTCAACGCGAGCAACCGCGGCAGTTGCGCGTCGAAATCTTCGATGACATGCGCCTTGCGCGCAAAGTCGCCATCCTCACCGGCAGAATCGGTTTTTTTGACATGCAGATAAAAGAAATCGAAATCGCTCCAATTTTTTTCGAGTGTTGTAAATTCGTCGGCGATGCTTTCGCCTTCAACCTTGAGCGCGGTCATGCCCAACAATTTTGCGAGACCGCGATACATCGGATACACCGCAATCGAAGCCGACTTTAATCCAAAGCGTTCTTGATACGATGGAATCGCCGGGCGTTTCGCAAAACCGCGCAACAACACCATGTTCGCCGGATGTTTGTCGGCGAGGAGCTTGGCGGCTTGCTTGACGAACTGATTGATCAATTTCGCCGTCTTGCGCGATTTCAAATCCGCGCCGCGCACCGGCAATGCGGGCACGCCAAGTCGTTGCGGATCGGTTTCGGTCAGCGCATCGCCGAGACCTTTGCCGCGAATCACCAGGACGAAACGATGTTCCTTGACCGTTTCAACAAAAACCTTGACGCCGGGCAACTTGATTGTGTTGAGCAATTTCACAAGTTCGATGTTGACCTCGGTCGCAATGCGTCCCGCACGTCGGTCGGTCAGATTGCCCTTGGCGTCCACCGAGCAAAAGTTTCCGCGCGCCGCCACATCGTTCGGTCCCAAATCAAAATCAATCCCCAATCCTTCGAGCACACCGCGACCGATTTCAAACTCGAGCGGGTCGTAACCAAACGCGCCGAGATGTCCCGGTCCGCTCCCCGGCGTGATGCCGGGCGCAACCGGATCGCCCAAGCCCAATGCGGATTTCGCCGCGAGGGCGTCCAGGTTTGGCGTGTGCGCCGTTTCCAATTCGGTCTTGCCGCCTGGTTCCATTGGCAGACCACCCAGACCATCCAAAATAATCATGGCAATTTTAGTCGTTGCTGGAGTCAGCAACTCGGTTAATGTTTCACCCATGGTGAACCTCCCTGAACAGTTTGCGCGCATCTTATCATCGTCATTGCGCAATGTCAAAGCACACTATTGACTTTCACAATCAGGTTTAGTATACTTTTAATCACTGATTTCTGGTAGTCAGTTGTTGCTTACATACTCAACGCTCGCAATACCAGATTGACCCGAGGTAATTTGAATGTTCTACTTTGATCCCTTGTATCTGATTTTTGCCGCGCCTGCACTCTTGCTCGCGATGTTCGCGCAATGGCGCGTCAGTTCGGCATATGACAAGTACACGAAAATCCGTAATGCGCGCAACATTACCGGAATGGAAGCCGCCCAATATCTTTTGCGTAATAACGGACTCAACCTGAATATCGCCGGCACGCCGGGAAATTTGACCGATCACTATGATCCGCGCGACAAGACGCTGTATCTTTCGGCGGGTGTGGCGCAAACCCCTTCGGTTGCCGCGCTCGGCATCGTGGCACACGAAGTCGGACATGCGGTTCAAGATTCGCAAGGATACATGCCTTTGCGCTTGCGCGCATGGTTGGTCACTCCGGCAAACGTGGGTCCCTGGGTCGGTTACGTCCTGTTCATCATCGGCATCTGGATTAATTTTTCCGGATTGGTCTGGCTCGGCATTGTATTTTTCTCGGCGAGTTTGATTTTCGCGCTAGCAACTCTACCGGTTGAATTCGATGCAAGCAACCGCGCACTTGCCATGTTGCGTTCGAGCGCGCTCGTGGGACAAGGCGAAGTCGAAGCGGCACAATCCGTTTTGAACGCCGCCGCGTTGACGTACATTGCCGCCGCGGCGCAAGCACTCTCTACCCTGCTCTACTATGTCTTTATCGCGCTCAACTTGGGCGGACGGCGGCGAGATTGATTGATTTACTGAACCTTAATAAAAAAGATCTGCGCGAGTTACTCGCGTCGTGGAAACAACCGGCTTTTCGCGCGGCACAGATCGAACGCTGGCTGTACCAAGACCTGGTCACCGATTTCGACAAGATGACGAATTTGTCACGCGACCTGCGCGCCAAATTACACGAGTCGGCGAAAATCGGCGCGCCACAAGTGGTTACCGAAACGGCATCGCGCGATGGGTTAACACGCAAAGCCTTGTTGCAACTCGAAGATGGCAACACCGTCGAGACCGTGTTGATGCTTTACCCGGATGCGCCGGAAAGCCCACAACTCGCTGAGCCGCGCACAATGAAGCGAAGCACGGTTTGCATTTCAACCCAGGTCGGTTGCCCGGTTGGTTGTCCGTTCTGTGCGACCGGGCAAGCCGGTTACATTCGCAATCTCACGCCCGGCGAAATCGTCGCCCAGGTTTTACATTTTGCGCGCCAGACCCCGCTCACGAATATCGTCATCATGGGCATGGGTGAACCGTTCATGAAATTCGGCGTGACGTGGCAAGCGATTGAAACGCTTTGCGACCCAGACCGTATGGCGATGGGCGCACGCCGCATCACCGTTTCGACATCGGGCGAAGTTCCGGGAATCGAGCGAATGGCAAAAGAACGCTTGCAAGTGAACCTGGCGATTTCGCTCCACGCGCCGAATGATAAATTGCGTGACCAACTCGTGCCGCTCAATCGTAAATATCCGTTGAGCAAATTGATGCCGGCAGTGCGCAATTACATCACCAAGACCGGTCGCCGCGTCACATTCGAGTACGCGTTGATGGATGGCATCAATGATAAACCAGAGCAAGCACGTGCCTTGGTCGAAATGTTGCGCGGCGTAATTTGTCACGTCAACCTGATTCCGTTGAATCCAACCGCATCGTCGCCGTACGGTCGTACGCCGTACATGCGCGTCAAACAATTCCAAAAAGTCTTGCGCGAAGAAAACATCGAAACAACTCTGCGCATTGAAAAAGGGATTGAGATTGCGGCGGGGTGCGGACAGTTGAGACAACACGCGGATTTACAAGCGGCATGATCAAACTCGCTCCCTCGATTCTCTCTGCCGACTTTGCGCGACTGGGAGAACAGATTCAAGAAGCCGAATCTGCCGGCGCA
>CAZPIR010000350.1:0-1452 GCA_964586085.1 uncultured Anaerolineaceae bacterium
ACTGGGACGTGGTGGACGAGATCATCCTGGTCAGTCAGGCCAAGCAAAAAGAATTTGGCGAACGCTTTCCCGCGCACGCGCACAAAACGAGCGTCGTCGCACCGTCCACCTCGCTTGAAAAATTTGCCTTGCAAGCGAAACCGTTTACCGGCAACCTGGGAATTCTGTGTCATCTCACGCCACGCAAACGCGTGTACGATTTGATTCTCACATTCGCCGAACTTGCCGAGCGACGCAATGATTTGCATCTGTTCATCGCTGGCGGGCGCGACCCGGCATTCGACGATTATTACGTCGCGATGCAACATCTGGTGCGCGACCTGGGTTTGCAACAGCGTATTACGTTCGACGGACACGTGAGCGACCCCTGGAATTGGTATTCGAAAATTGACGTGTTTGTGTCCAACAGTTACTCGGAAGGATTGCAAGTTGCGTTGATGGAAGCGATGGCGTCCGGCTGTTACAGTCTGTCACATCGCTGGGATGGCGCGGCGGAAATGTTGCCAGCGGAAAATTTATTTTACACCGACCGCGAATTGCAAGATCGCATTCTTGCGTACTGCGATGGGGCAGAGACGGACAAGCAAACGCAACGCGCCAATATGCGCGCCATCGCGTGCGAAAAATTCGACATTAAACAAACGCAACAACAGATTCGCGCCATCATCGAGCGCGTGCGCGCCGCATGAAAATCGGCTACCTGATGCAAGCCGGTGCGCCCGACTTGCGCCAACGTCCGCTCTCTGGTCCAGCGATTCATGTCATACGTGTGGTTCAAGAGTTGCGCCAACTGGGACACGAGGTCGGTTTGCTCGCGCAACTCGACGGCAAAATTTGGAAATCGCACGACCTGGAACATTTCGAACGAGTCCAGGTTCGCCAACTTGATTATGGTCTCGCGCGTTTGTTTGAGCGTGGTGTGCGACGCATTCAATCGCAATTTCGTTTGCCGTACGCGGCGTGGTTTGAAAGCAATCGTTTCGCGCAAGCGTGTCGCCAAGAATTACACGATTGCGATGTGTTGTACGAGCGTTTGGGCTGGATCGGATATGGCGGCGCGCTTGCCGCGCGCGCGATGCACGTTCCGTTGATTCTCGAAGTCAACGGCGACCACCTGGCGGAACTCGAAATGGAAGGCATGGCTCCGCGTGGTGCGCAGAGATGGTTGTCGGTTGCGTTGATGCGCCGCTTGGCGCACGCGGCATCGCACACCGTCGCGGCGGGCGAAGGTTGGCGCGCGCGTTACATCGAACGTTGGGGCGTGGACGCGCAAACGATTAGTGTCGTTGAGAATGGCAGTGAGTTGGTCAACTTGCTCGCGCGCGAACAGTTGCGTTGCTTTACGCACGAGACGAACGATGCGCTGACGATTGCATACTCAGGTGGCTTCGATGCGTGGCAAGGCGTGACGATTTTGATTCGCGCCGTTGCGCGCGCGCTGGAAACTGGGTC
>CAZPIR010000350.1:1552-3178 GCA_964586085.1 uncultured Anaerolineaceae bacterium
GGTCAGCCCGCGATCATCGCGCACGAACGCACCGGGTTGATTGTGCCGCCGTGCGATCAAGATGCCTTGTCTCGTGCGATTGTGCGGCTCGCGTCGGATTGCGCACTCGTCAAGCAACTCGGGCAAGCCGCGCGTGTTGAAGCGGAACAAACGCACAGTTGGCGACACACGGCGCAAGAGTTGGAAAAAATTTTCGCGCAAACGATTCAGGATGATCATGGTCGCCGATAATGCGCCGCGTGTCAGCGTCGTAATTCCGTGTTACAATCATGCCCGCTACCTGGGTCAAGCGATTCAGAGCGTACTCGACCAGACGTTTCGCGATGTCGAAATCATCGTTGTGGATGACGGCTCCAAGGATGATACCAAGCAAGTCGCCATGAGTTTCGGCGAGCGCGTGCGGTACATTTATCAATCGAATGCGGGCTTGTCCGCCGCGCGCAACACCGGCATTCGCGCGGCACGCGGCGAGTTGATCGGTTTCCTCGACGCAGACGATGTGTGGCTCGCGGAATTTTTGCAAACGCTCGCGCCGATTTTGGAACGTGACCCAGGATTGGGCGCGGTGTACTGCGGCAGTCAGTTCATGGACGCGCAGGGTACGCGTTTGCCGCAAACCATCACACGCACTTTTCCGGCGAATCAACTACACGATGTGTTGACGGGCGGCGAATTTTTTCCACCGTGCGCGGTGCTCGCCCGCCGTAACGTGTTCGACCAAGTCGGCTTGTTCGACGAGTCGTTGAACGCGAGTGAAGATTGGGACATGTGGTTGTCTGTTTCGGCGCGATACGGTTTTGCCGGCATTGCGACGATTCTCGCGCTCTATCGCATGCACGGCAACAATATGTCCCGCGACCTGGGACGTATGTTGACGAGCCAGCTTCAAGTAGCACGCAAACATTTCGGATCGGATACCGGCGACCCAGCGACCTGGGATGTGGCACGGCAACGCGCGTACGCGGCGATTTATCAATGGCAATCGGTCGCGTACTATCAACGTGGCGATGCCGAACATGGCGCAGAATTTTTTCGCCGCGTGCTCGTCACGCATCCGGCGAGCGCGCAATCGCTCGACACGTTTTATCAATGCTTGTGCGCCGAGCAACCGACCGGTTACACCGGCGACACAACCAATTTTGATGTGGCGCGCAATGTGCAACGCGTGCTCGCTGTGCTCGATGGGATTTTTGCCGACGCGAACATTTCGGCGCAAATGAAAAATGCGCGCGGCGCGGCGTACGGACTGGCAAATTTTGCGGCAGGCATTTTGGCATACAACCAACGCCACATCGGGCAGGCGCGCAACTATTTGATGCAAGCGGCGACACACTATCCGGCGTTACTCAAAAATCGGCAATGGGTCACAACGTTTGCGAAAACTTGTTTAGGGCAACGCATACTCGGCGCACTCTTGAGTTTGAAAAATAAATCGGCATGAAAATTTTATACCTGTCGCTTTTTTATCCACCGCATCACATCGGCGGCACGGAAAATTACACACACGGTTTTGCGAAAGGACTGCAAGCACTCGGACACGAGACCCAGGTTTTGTGTGTCGAAGAATGGGACAAGGGCGACGCGTACTGGAATCCGCCAACCGACGATGTGTTTGATGGTGTGCCA
>CAZPIR010000350.1:3188-4728 GCA_964586085.1 uncultured Anaerolineaceae bacterium
ATAAACTGAACTTGAATTGGACGCGCGCGCCGCACGTGAATCGTTTTCTCTATGACAATTCCATCGTTGCGGATTATGTGCGCGATTATTTGCGCCAGGTCAAACCGGATGTGGTGCATGTCACCTCGTGCAACACCTTGTCGGCGAGTGTCATCCAGGTTGCCAAGCAAGCCGGTGTGCCAGTTGTCGTGACGTTGACCGATTTTTGGTTTTTGTGTCCGCGTGTCAACCTGGTCAGACGTGATGGGACGATGTGTGATGGTCATGTCCCCGAAGCGGAATGCTTTAACTGCTTGGTCGGCGATTCAAAAATCTATCGCGCATCCGAGCGTGCGCTCGGTAAAAATGCGACGAACAATTTACTCGGCGCGTTGGGCGAGCAGGCAAGCCTCGCGCGCTTGCCCGGTTTGCGTGGCACAGCGTTGAACATGCGCGAGCGCCGCGCGAAAATGCACGAGGCGTTGCAGTACGCCGACCGACTTATCATCGCGTCGCAATCCGGTTACGATTTGTTTCGCCTGAATGATTTCGCGATGCCGATTGACGTGGTGCATTACGGGCACGACCTCGCGTGGATGCGCGATTATCATGGCAAGACCCAACGCGACGCAATTCATTTTGGATTTATCGGACAGGTCAGTCCGCTCAAAGGTCCGCATCTGTTGATTCAAGCATTCAAAGATGCGAACCCGAATGGCAAAGCGCGCTTGTTGGTGTACGGCAACCTCGACAAAGACCCGGCATTCGGGCAACAGTTGCGCGCGCTCGCCGACAAGCGTACCGACATCGAGTTTCGCGGCATTTACGCGCACGCGGACAGCGGCAAGGTGTTTGCGGACATTGACGTGCTCGTCGTTCCTTCGATTTGGAATGATTATCCGCTCATCATCAACGAAGCGTTTGCGACGCAAACGCCGGTAATGGCGTCGGACATTGCCGGGATGAGCGAATTTGTGCGCCCCGAAGTGTGTGGCTTGCTTTTCGAGCGCGGTAACATTGCCGACCTGGCAAAGCAACTCGGTCGTGTGATGAACGAACCTGGGTTGCTGGCGCGTCTTCGTGCCAACGTGCCGCACGTGAAAACGATTCAAGAAGCGATTGCCAAGATGTTGCAGGTCTATCAAAGCGTCGCGCCTAGCAGTAAATAAATTTTTTAAAGAGGATACAACATGGCAAAGAAAATTCTTGTGACCGGCGGCGGCGGATTTATCGGTTCGCATTTGGTGGACTTGCTCTTGAGCCAAGGACATCAGGTGCGCGTACTCGATGGTTTGATTCCCCAGGTGCATGGACAAAATGCCGTATGGCCCGTTTGGTTGCCGGCGGACGTCGAAAAAATTCGCGGCGATGTGTCGGATGTCCAGGTGTGGCATGCGGCGCTCAAAGGCATGGATGTGGTTTACCATCTCGCGGCTGAAGTGGGCGTGGGACAATCCATGTACGAAATCGTGCGTTATATGAATGCGAACACGATGGGCACGGCGGTCTTGCTCGAAATTTTGTCGCGCGGTCAATATCCGATTCAAAAATTGATGGTTGC
>CAZPIR010000351.1:0-4727 GCA_964586085.1 uncultured Anaerolineaceae bacterium
TCGGCGTGTGAGCGTCGCCGTCGGCGCGATCAAGGTCGGCGTCTCGGTCGGCAAAGGTGTATTCGTCGGCGTAAGCGTGGGTGTGCCGGTCGGTGTCGGCGTCGTCGTCATGGTCGGTGTGTTGGTCGGCGTGGGCGTCCAGGTTGGCGGCAGTGCGGCGACAGCGGTGGGCGTGGGCAAAGGCGGCTTGAATGGATTGATCGCCACTTGCGGATTGAGGTAAATTAAAAACAACGCCATGATCGCTAGCACGATCAGCACAACCATCACCAGCGTAGCGATTTGAAAATTATCCTCGTTCATCGTCGCCCGAAACTGACAACCGCGCGCCAACAAGCCGTGGGATCATCGGAATTGTTGATGTTGTTTGTCGTGACCCGCCCGGCGCTGGGATTCGAAATCGCTTTACCGTTGCCGTCCACGACCCAGACATAGTACGTGCCGGCTCTAGACCCGCGATCATTGAGCACGAACAAATAATATCCGGGCGTGCGATTCGAACCGGTGATGAGCGTTTGAATTTCATCGCCGCCGGGACTGTTGCCCAAACGCACGCGCACGCCGGCTTCTTCACCCGAAGCATTCGTGACATAGCCCTCGATGTACGTGCCGCCCGAGTGTTTGCATTCGATGATCGCCGTCGTGTAAATGTACGGCGAAGCCGTTGGCGCCGGCGGTCGTGTGGGGCGCAAAGTGGGACGCCGCGTTGGGGTGGCTGTAGGTAGAATCGGCGTTTCGGTGGGAACCGGTGTTTCGGTGGGCGTAGCGGTCGGCGTATTCGTCGCTGTCGGCGTCATCGTCGGCGTGGGTGTATTTGTCGAAGTGGGCGTCCAGGTCGGCGGCAGTGCGGCGACGGCGGTAGGCGTGGGCAGTGGCGGCTTGAACGGATTCAAAGCAACTTGCGGATTGACAAAAATCAATCCGAAAGCCATACACACCAAGACGATGATGACAATCACCACCAAAGTGGCGATCTGAAAATTCTCCTGTAGAAAATCGTCCATCGTTCCGCTCTCCTGCGGATTACTCCGCCGCCGCGTTTATTTGGGTCGCGCGCGTTCGCCCTGTTTGTACAATTCGACCGGGACCAGCCAGTACAACACGCGCTCCGTGCGCGTCACCACATCCAGACGCAACACACTATCGCTCAAGTTTTGGTTATTGTCATCGAGCGACGCGCGCAAATCTTTTTCGGGCACGGTCGTAAACCAACCCCATCGCGCGGCAAACAACTCGCGGCGCACCACCTGATCAATCGCTTGCGCCGGTTCTTTTTGCGTCGCGGCTTGCGCTTCTAACGTTTGAAACAAATCGGCATTTGCCTCACTCAACGCTTGCACGATGGCTTTTTGCTCTTTTTCCCAAGCCGGCACCAGCGGAATGCCGAATCCGCCACGTGCCACTCGCAATTTCAACGCAAGCCACGCGACCTTGTCGCGCAACAAGGCGAGCCGCACGGCTTCATCTTTAGTCAAAGTCAGTTGCTGATCATAGTAATCCGCGCGAATCAGGTCTTCGTCGTTGAGCGTATCACCGAGCGACGTCACCCAATCCTTGGGCACATTGCTCATCGCTTTGAAACCGGCATCTGCCACATCGTCTTGCAACTGTTGCGCGGTCGTCAAGCGTCCTTGCACAATGCGGTCGAGTTCGGGCGAGCGCGGCAACGCGCCCCCGGCAGGATCGAACCCGGTCTGCATCGTCAACTGCGCCGATTCACCGGGCGCGGTGGCAACTTCGCTCGCTTTGGCGCGTGCCTGGGTCGCAAGTGTGGTCGCGCCAAGCGCGGCGTACGCGTCGGCGATTTGTGCAAGGCGTCGCGCGCGCACTTCGCGTTGCAAAGATGGACTGAACTGCGCGACGACGTACGCCTGATCGGTGACCCAGCGCGCGGCATCACGTGCGTTTAAATCACGCAAGCCCGTGATGGCTTGCGCGTACGCATCGAGCCGCGCAACATCCGCCAAGGTCGGCGCAAGCGTTGCCAACTGCGCGGCGATTTGATAACACAGAATCGCTTTGCGCGTGTCTTTTAACGCGGTGTAACGTGGCGCGAGTTGGAACAGCACACCCAGCCGCGTTGTAAAACTTGGACGTGCATCGTACGCCGCCAACGCGTACGCGTTTTCCCAGTGACCACGATCCATCGCGCGGTTGAGCACTTCGTTGACATCCAGGTTGGTCAACGCAAGAAAATTCGTCTCAGGTGCGAGCGCGCGCGCGTCCACATTCTCCAGCGGCACACTCCACGCAAACGCATCTGACGTGTCGTTCGAGCGCAGAAAGAACGCCGTGAAAAAAATCACGGCACTGAGCACGACCAGCAAACAGCCGCCTGCAAAAAAGAAGAGCGGCGCCACGCGTGAACCACCGCGGCGCCGTCGCGGCGTTGGGCTAAAGGGAGGAGTTTGCAAACTCACGGTGTGACTAGTCGCTCAATCTTGAGAGTGTCGCGCACGGCTTGAAGCCACGCGAGAAATGCTTGTTGCCGTCCACGTTGCAGAACTTCGGGTGGCAAGGGACGCGAATCTGATTTTTCTTCGACCTTGATGATGTGGAAACCAAACTGGGTCTGCACCACACTACTCACTTCGCCGACACGCAGTTGGAATGCGACCGCTTCGAATTGCGGGTCCATCACGCCTTTGGGCAACCAACCCAGGTCGCCGCCATTCGCCTTGGTCGCTTCATCGAGCGAAGATGCTTTCGCAACTTCGCCGAAATCCTTGCCGCCCAAAATTTGCGTGCGCAGAGCCGTCGCTTCGGCGGCGGTTTTGACGAGCACGTGACGCACATGCACCTGAGGCACATTCGTCGGCAAAGCGCCGGTCACGCGTTGCAACATTTGGTCGCCCAAAATGTTGCCGCGAATCTGTCCGCATAAATCGGCAAGCGTGAGTTGATTCTTGCTGAGATATTCGTTGAGTTTATCCACCGTGCCGGCATCCTGGATCATTTGCGCGAGTTGCTCATTGACCTGCGCATCGGTAACCTTGATGCCTTCGCGTTCGGCTTGTTGCGCAATCACCAGTTCATCAATCATCTGATCAAGCACTTGTTGTTTCAAGCTCTTGATCGCTTCGATACCTTGAGCGCTTTTCGGATCCAAGCCGCCATTTTGCACCAGCGCGGCTTGCGCCTGGTTCATCTGCCGATTGTACAAATCGAGCGAGATGCCTTGACCATTCACACGCGCGGCAAGTTGGGTACTCGTCGCCATCGGCGCGGCAGGCGGGCACGTCAACGCGGCTTTAGCCGGCGTCGCGGCAGTCGTCGGTTTAGTCGCACTCGTTGCCACGGCAGTAGGCACCGTCGCGGCAGTTGTCGGTGCGGCAACGGGCTTGGTTGGATTCGGGGCACTCGTTTGCACGGGCACGGGAACCGCTGTGGGGGCGGGCTGTGGCGCCGGGGTGGGTGATGAACACGCGGCAAGCGTCAATAACGCCGTCACAACCATCAAGCCAATTAGTTTTCTATTCACGCAATTCCTCCTTGAGACGATCCCGCGTTGTGCGCGACAATCGTGAAGCAATTATATCGAATCACCCAAGATTTGCAAGGTATGCGCAACCCCGGTTTATCCCACTCGCAAAATATGCTATACTCTCGCCACGATGAATCCGCCCGATTATTTCATTCCAGACCACGATACGCGCGCGTTCTATCCACTCGCGAGTTATTTGCCGTTGGCATCCGCGAGTGTGGCGCGCGAATACATCGAACAACTCACCACGCCCGGCGATTTGGTGCTTGCGCCGTTCGCGTGTTCGCCGAGCATCGCACGGATCGCACACGATCTGGGTCGCCGGGTGATTGCGGTCGAGGCAAATCCATTATGGGCGTGGCTCACGCGCGCAATGGCAACCTTGCCGAGCGCCGCGCAAATTGATGCCGCGCTTGCCCAACTCGGTGATGCGCGCAAAGACGACACGTCACTTCGCGCACACCTCACGCAATTGTACGCGACGACGTGCGCCGCATGCAAGCGTACGACGCCGGTCGAATATTTTGTTCATGCGCGCGGCGAAGGCATCACGGCGCGACATTACACATGCCTTCATTGCGGTGCGACCCGCGACGATTCGCCGGACGAAAGTGATTTGCAACGCGCCTCCGCGTTTCAAGCGCGCGGCTTGCACTTTCATCTCGCGTTCGAGCGCGTGTCGCCAGCCGATCATTCGCACGAAGACCGACTCCGCAAAATGCTCGACGTGTACACGCCGCGCAATCTGTACGCGCTCGTGACGCTCACGCAAAAAATTGATTCGCTCTTTCACGCAACCCGCGAGCGCGATATTTTACTTTTGCTTTTGCTTCACCTCCTTGATCGCGGAACCTCGTTTTACGCCGACGCTAACCCGGACACGCGCGCGCAACTCACCGCGCACAAACAATTCGTCGAGTTCAATTTGTGGCGCGAAATCGAAATCGTCGCCCGCGAGCTGGGTCGCGCGCAACCCACGCTCAATCTCGCCCAATCGCCGAGCGAAATTTCGAGCGCGCCGATTTTTGTTGGGCAAGGTAGCGCGCGTTCGCTGACGGCTCAGGTCGAACCTGGGTCGGTTGCGCTTGTGATCGGCACTTTGCCAACGCGCCGCGTTTCGGTGTGGGCATTGAGTTACTTGTGGGGCGCGTGGATTCTGGGTCGCACTGCCGCGCAACCACTCGCGGCATTTCTCGATTCAGGCAAGGACGCGGCGTGGGAACGACGCTGGTATTTTGACTCG
>CAZPIR010000352.1:0-4723 GCA_964586085.1 uncultured Anaerolineaceae bacterium
CACCCTTGATGGCGCACCTGCTTGGGTTTCAAACCCCTTTCGGGAATTAGATGCGTTGCAACTCCCCCTCTCATAATTCATTTTTCACGCCGTATTTCTCGGTCTTTTTTGGCTTGTTTTTCGCTTTTCTGCAAACCTCCGGAACGAATGGTGAAAAACTATCACTTGTAATGTTTTCCCTATCGTTCTAGTATACCGCTATCTTACCATGACCCCGCACAAAATTCAAGAGCCAGTTTTTGTGATGCCGCCTTTCGTCTTTCGTCGTTTTGCTTTTCGCTTGGAACAGCGTACAATACCGGCAACAAAATTTTCCACGAGGCAATCGAAAAAAATGAAACCACTCGTACTCGGACATCGCGGCGCAAGCGCGTACGCGCCGGAAAACACCATCGCCGCATTCAAGCTGGCGTTTGAAATGGGCGCGGACGGCATCGAACTCGATGTAACGCTGACCAAGGACGGTGTGCCGATTGTGATTCACGACGACACGGTGGATCGCACGACAAACGGCAAGGGCGCGGCAAACGATTTGACGCTCGCCGAAATTCAACAACTCGATGCGGGCTACAAGTTCGACCAGTATCGCGGCGAAAAAATCCCGACGCTCGCCCAGGTCCTGCGCGCAGTTGGCACGCGTGGACTCGTCAACATCGAATTGAAAAGCGAGTTGATGAAAACGGATGGGCTGGAAATTGCCGTGCTCGGCGTGATCGAGGACACGCGCACCACCGACCACGTCATCATTTCATCGTTCAACCCGCTCGCGCTCAAACGCATGTACGACCTGAATCCGCGTTTGCCGCGCGGCTTGCTCTACGCGCCGCAACTGCCGATCTATTTGCGCCGCGCGTGGTTGCGTCCCATCGCGCGCCCTACGGCGATGCACCCGCACTGGTCGCAAGTGACCCAGGATTTTGCGACGTGGGCGCAGAACAAGAATTTGCAAATCAACACCTGGACGGTGGACGATCCTGCCGAAGCGCAACGACTCGCGGCACTCGGCGTGAACGCGATCATCACAAACAAGCCGGATGTGATTTTGCAAACACTCAAGGGCTAACAAAGCAAAACCCGCTTTTTTGAGAAAAGCGGGTTTCTGATTTTTATCGGAGATTCAAGGCGAACTGTAACGCAATGTCGCGATTCGGAAAAAGTTGGTCGTTGAAACCGCACAAACTAAATCCCAGCTTTTGATAAAAACAAATCGCCGGATAATCCTTGGTCGAAGTGTCGAGCATGGCGGTACGCAACTGTCGCTCGCGCGCCCAATCGAGCGCGGCACGCATCAACTTGACGCCCACCCCTTTACGCCGTTGCGCCGGCGCGACGCACAGATTATTGATCTTGAACACCTGGTTCCACGACGAAACCGCCGCGTCCACAAAACCAACCACGCCCGCCTCATCCGCCACCAGGAATGCTTCGCCGCGATGAAAATTTTCGGTCAACGCCGTCTTGGAGATATTGTTCGCCACACGCATCGGGCGCGGCAAACGCGTTTGCCGAAACGTGACCGTCACCACCCCGCCATTGGTGCGCTCGTCCATCTGCCAAACGTATTCCGTTTCAAACGAATCGTCAATCGCCAGGCACGCGTTCAGGTCAATCACATTCGCCGGACGGATTTCTATCATACGACTCCTACAATGAAACAGGTACACAGGCATGCACCTGTGTACCTGTTTGATTTTCTACGCGTGGCGTGCCTAGCAAATCGCCGCTTGGGTTTCCTTGTCAAAGAGATGGATGCGGTCGAGGTTGACCATCATTTCCATTTCCTTGCCCGGGCGACCTTGACTGCGCGGGTCAACGCGCGCGACGAACGAGTGTGAACCGCTCAGCAAAAAGAGATAAATCTCGCTACCCATCGGTTCCATCACGTCCACTTTGGCGCCAACTGGCGCGGCGTTCAACGCGCCCGGCACAAACTCGCGGTCGTGAATGTCTTCGGGGCGAATCCCGAGTGTCACTGCCTTGCCGAGATAATCACCGAGTTTTTGTTTGACGCTTGCCGGCACAGGCAGTTTGAAACTGCCGGCATCAATCACCGGCGCGTCCTTGGTCCCGGTCACTTTGGATTCAAAAAAGTTCATCGCGGGACTGCCGATAAAACCGGCGACGAATGTATTAACCGGATTGTCGTACAAATTCTGCGGTGTGTCGAGCTGTTGCAGAATGCCGTCCTTCATCACGGCGATGCGCGTGCCCATCGTCATCGCTTCGGTCTGATCGTGCGTGACATAGATGAACGTCGTCTGCAAACGTTGGTGCAATTTCGAAATCTCGGTCCGCGTCTGCACGCGCAGTTTCGCGTCGAGGTTCGAGAGCGGCTCGTCCATCAAAAAGACTTTGGGTTCGCGGACGATAGCGCGACCAAGCGCGACACGTTGCCGCTGACCGCCGGACAGTTGTTTGGGTTTGCGGTCGAGCAATTGTCCGATGCCCAAAATGTCTGCCGCTTCTTTTACGCGCCGATCAATTTCGGTCTTTGGTGTTTTGCGCAAGCGCAGACCAAACGCCATGTTGTCATAGACACTCATGTGCGGATACAGCGCATACGATTGGAACACCATCGCAATGTCGCGGTCTTTGGGCGCGACATCGTTGACCACACGGTCGCCGATCAAAATGTTGCCCGACGAAATCTCTTCGAGACCCGCCAGCAAACGCAGGGCGGTTGTTTTACCGCACCCGGACGGTCCGACCAGAACCAGGAATTCCTTGTCCTTGATTTCCAAGGTCAGGTCGTTGACTGCTTTCACGTCATTGAATTGTTTGGTGACGTGATCGTAGGTGACACTCGCCATTGTTGCCCCCTCATTGAGGAAAATTAGGTTACTAGGCGCTACGAGCATTACCCGTAGCACATGCGCGGATTAGCGCATTGGAGAGATTGTATTGTATTCGGCTTGATTTGTCAAACTTTTGCGTGAAAAAAACAGACTTGCCCGGTTTTGTGAAACCGAGCAAGTCCTTTGGTGTTTCGCGCGTCGCTCGTCGCAATGACCGTGCCAAAAATGTTTTACCCGCCGCCAAACAAACTCTTGATGGCATTGAGACAGCCACCGGGCTGTGGCGTCGGCGTGGGCGTGGGGTCCGGTGTGGGGGGCGGCGTGGGCGTGGTGCCAATCGCGGCGTGATACGCCTCGAACACTTGGGCGCGACCGGTGCCTTGTGTGTTCGCATCCAGTCCCAGATTTTTCGCCGTGTTCATCAAAATGGTCTTGACTTGTTGCGGCGTCAAACCAGGATTCGCTTGCAAGAGCAAAGCACATGCGCCCGCCGCGTGAGGCGTCGCCATCGAAGTGCCGGACGCGCTCGTGTACGCGTCGTTGACCGGCGTGCCCATCGTCGTGCCGGCGGCGCGACACGCGACAATGCTGACGCCGGGGAAACACACATCCGGTTTCACGCGATTATCGCTCGTCGGTCCACGCGATGAAAAACTCGCAATCTGATCGGACTTGCTCGTCGCGCCAATCGTGATGACTTGTTTCGCGCACCCCGGCGAGCCGACCGTTGAACCGCCCGGTCCTGCGTTGCCGGCGGCGATGCACATGACCGAACCCTTGTCCATCGCGGAATCGCACAACACCGAGAGCGCATCTGTGCCATCGCACGCGCCGTCGCTACCGAGCGACAAGTTGATGACGTGCGCGCCTTGTTGCACCGCCCATTCAACGCCCGCCATCACATCACTCGTGCTTCCCGAACCATTGCCGCGCAGAACTTTGGCGGCAAGCAAACTTGCCTCGTAGGCAACACCCTTGTACTTGCCTTCACTCGCCGCACCCGAACCGCCAATCGTGCCGGCGACGTGCGTGCCGTGACCGTTCTTGTCCGTGTTTCCTTCGCCGGTGAAATCCTTGATTGCAATGATGCGCCCGGCGAAATCCAGGTGCGTCGGATCAATCCCCGTGTCCACAATCGCAACCTTGACACCTTTGCCGGTAAAACCGGCTTGCCACACTTGCGGCGCGCCGATGAGCGGCACGGACGCATCGAGCATGGTGTGGACCGGCTCGTCGAACCAAATCATTTCCACGTCGTCGCGTTCGCTCAACGCGTTCACGGCGTCTTGTGTAACGCTATGCGCCGAGGCGGAGATCAAGCGGTATGTGTGCGTGGTCGCTTGAACGCCACTCATCGCTTGCGCGATTCCCATCGTGCCACTGCGATATTTGACGATCACGCGGAGTGGCTGAACCGGCGCGGCAACGGCAGTCGCGCGCAACTGCATTGCCGCCGCAAGGTTCGCATGAATTTTTGCTGGATTTGGCATCGGACTCCTTTATCAACGGATGCTCGCAACATGCGACGCATCCGCACTTACATGGTGTGGACCGGTTTGTCTTCCTCGACCGACAAGACCCAGGATTCGCTCGCCAACTTGAGCGACGCGCTCGCTTTGCCTTCGACCGCCATCGCCGCGATCAACGAAAAGGTACGATGCACCATCAAGCCCTGGGTCTGTAAATCGGCGACGTGGGATTTTGGATCATCCTTGACGCGCACGATCAAATGCACAATTGCTTCCGGGTCATTCTGTAGTTTGGTCAGCAATTGATTTGAAATTCCTGTCATCCCTCACCTCGCTTTCCAGGAACACGCAAATCTTAGCACAGAATCGAATGCAAATCAATCGCCCCACGCCCCTTTTCTTTTTTAGCGATTGCAGATAGAATTCAGCCATGTGTAGAAACATTCGCAAACTGCGTCA
>CAZPIR010000353.1:0-297 GCA_964586085.1 uncultured Anaerolineaceae bacterium
TACAAGGCGTTTCGCGCCGATGTCATCAAAGGCATTCCTCTGCGCTGTCGGCGTTTCGATTTTGAGCCAGAGATTACCGCCAAGGTGCTCAAGCGGGGACATCGCATTTACGAAGTGCCGATCTCGTACTTTGGACGCGAGTACATCGAAGGCAAAAAGATTGGCTTGAAAGATGCGTTTGCCGCGGTGTGGACTCTGCTCAAATATCGTTTTGTGGATTAGCGCATGATTCGCGCGCATCTTGCCGCACTCACTTTGCAAAAGGATGATGCGCGACTCGGCGCATGGTCGAGCATC
>CAZPIR010000353.1:307-4723 GCA_964586085.1 uncultured Anaerolineaceae bacterium
AATCCACGACGAAACAAACTTAGGAACAGTGTCGCGACCTTTGATCAATCGTTTGCTCAATCAACCGATTTGGTGGGCAGTGCCGACACTCGCGGTGTTGTTGATTTTGCCCTTGATGGCATTTCGTTCGCGCGGCGCGCTGGCGGTCGAGACGCTCGCGCCGCTCTTTTTTCTCTACGCGATTTTGGTTGCGCGGTATATTGTGGTGCGCGTCGTGAATCTGCCGGTACCGTATCAAGACGAGTCCACCTTGGCGAATGCGCGCGTGCTTGCGTTTCAAATCGAGCTTGCCGCCATTGCGTCGTGCCTTTACGTCTTGCTTGCGCAAGTTGCGCGGCTGATGCGAACGCGCGCGTTGATGGTGTGCGCGATTTTCTTAAGCATTGCCGCATTTGTGTGGTACGGCGCGGAAACGATTACGCATCGCACGCGCGGCGTGACCGGGAGCGATCCGTACGCGTACGCGCAAATGGCGATTGACCTCGCGACGCGCGGCACGCCTTTGCATCGCTTTGAAATTTTTCCAAGCATTGCGCAACTGGGTGTCACCTGGTATCCGGTTGTGCATGTCGGCTACGAGTTGCCGCTCAACCCACAAGGCGATGCGGCGACGGTGTGGCCGATCGGCGGCGCGTTTTGGCTGGCCGGCCTGTTTCGCGCGTTTGGGGAACAAGGCATTTATCTTGCCACGCCGATTGCCGGGTTGTTGGCTTTGCTCGTGCTGGCATTGTTGGTGTGGGAAATTGCAAGGGTGCAACATGTTGCGCCTTTACAGCGCGTGACAATCATCGCAATTTCAATCGCTCTGCTCGCCACATCCTGGGAGCAGGTGGATCGTTCGCTCGTGCCGCTCGTGGATGTGCAAGCACAGTTGTGGACGATGCTTGCGATGTGGTTGGCTTGGCGCGCGGCGCGATCCGAGCGCGTGGTGATGTTTGGTGTGGCGACCGGATTTGCGCTCGCGATGGCGTACTGGATTCGACACACCCAGGTTTTGCTTGCGCCGGCAATTGTGATTGCCGCATTTGAAATGTCGCGTGCGAGGCGTTGGCGATTTCTCGTTGCGGTTGCGCTCGCCGCGCTAGTTGTGGCAATTCCCGATTTGTGGTACCATCGCGAGTACTTTGGTGGCTGGTTCACGCCCGAATCGAAAGAACTGGCGCTCTTTTCCATCGCGGGCATTTTGCCGAGCGCAGAAAAACTGGGCGAGCGATTTTTGGGCGGCAACGAGTTCGGCTATCTGTTTCCGTTTTTGTTGTACGGCGCGTATCGTTTTGCGCGCGAAAACAGAATTCGATTTTTTGCGCTCGCGACCTGGGTCGTGGTGCTCGTCGGATTTCATTTGCCGTACGTCGCCATTCGCATGCGCGACCTCTTGCCGGAATTTCCACCGCTGATTTTTTTCACGGCGTACGGCGTCGTCACACTCGCGCGCGATTGGCGCGAACGAAAATCGGCGGTCAGTGGCGTGTTGTCGGCGGTTGTGATTTTTCTCGCGCTGTTGCTTTTTCTCACACGCACGCAATTCACCTTGATGCGTGTCGCACAACCGGCCAAGGTCACGTTCGGCTACGTGACTGCCGCGCAACGTGTCTCGTTCGATCAACTCGCCGCGCTCACGCCGAGCAACGCGGTCATTGCGTCCGTGATGAATGACGGCGCGATTGATTTATATGCGCGTCGCGTGACCGTGCGTCTCGGCGATTGGAATGCAGACGAGCAAATCAAATTTGTGCAAGCGATGCGGCGTGAGAATCGTCCATTGTTTTTGCTCGACGATGGGACCGAGACGAGTGCCGCTCGAAAAAATCTTGCCACGCGATTTGGATTGCAACGCGTCGCGACGTTGGATGTGCCTTTGTTTGGAATGATTGATGACACGCCAGGTGCATTGTGGCAAATTACTGACCACTAACCACTGACCACTGTCTACCGAAATAGAGTTACCCAAGATGCAAAAACCAATTATTGCGATTGTCGGACGCCCAAATGTGGGCAAGTCCACTTTGTTTAATCGCCTCGTTGACGAACGAATTGCCATTGTTTCGGAAACGGCTGGCACGACGCGCGACCGTTTGTATGGTGAAGCCGAATTTGCCGGACGCGAATTTATCGTTGTGGACACCGGCGGGCTTGCGCTCGACGAGCTTGATTTGCCCGGCACACCTTCGGCGATGCTTGGCGGGGTGCACGCTCAGGCGCGTGTTGCGATGGAAGAAGCCGATGCGATTGTTTTCGTGACGGATGTGACGCAAGGGATTTCGCCGGACGATTACGAAATTGCCAACGCGTTGCGTCAAGCGACCAAGCCGGTTTATCTCGTTGTGAACAAGGCGGACAATCAAGAGCGACGCCAGGACGCGGTCGAGTTTTACAACCTGGGTCTGGGCGAGCCGATTCCGATTTCCGGTTTGCACGGTGTTGGTGTCGGCGATTTGCTCGATCTCATCATCGCCAAACTGCCGCCGGTGGTTGCAGAAGAGCCGAGCACGATTCCACACCTCGCGATTGTGGGACGACCGAACGTTGGCAAGTCGTCCTTGCTCAACGCGATTCTGGGCGAGGAACGTTCGCTCGTCAGCGACATTGCCGGGACAACACGTGATTCGATTGACACGACGATTCAGTGGAATGGTCAGCCGTTAGTGTTGATTGATACAGCGGGTTTACGCAAGCGCGGACACATTGACGTAGGCATCGAAAAATATTCCGCGCTCCGCGCGATGCGCGCAATTCAGCGCGCCGATGTGGCTCTGCTCGTGATTGACGCGAGCGAAGGCGTGATGGCGCAAGACCAACACGTCGCGAGTTACATTCTCGATGAGAACAAGGGACTCGTGATTGTCGTCAACAAGTGGGACCTGGTCGAAAAAGACGAGAACACGATGGTCGGCTATACCAAAAGTTTTCGTTCGACGCTCGACTTTATCGCGTACGCGCCGCTGGTGTTTGTTTCGGCAAAGACGCATCAGCGTGTGCGTCAGGTGTTGGATGCCGCGCTCACGGTGCGCGAGGCGTGGCTCAAGCGCGTGCCGACGAGCGAACTCAACGAACTCGTGCGTGAAGCGACGTTACGCCACGCGCCGAAATCGGGCAGTAAACGCTATCTGAAATTTTTGTACGCGACCCAGGTCGGTGTGGCGCCGCCGACGTTTGTGTTTTTCGTCAACGACAAAAAACTCGTGCACTTTACGTACGAACGTTATCTCGAAAACCAACTGCGCGAACGCTGGGGCTTTGAAGGTTCGCCAATCCGATTGATTTTTCGCAATCGGCGTGACACGGAAGAGAAATAGCATCGAAAGCAAAAACCGTCCAGGTTCTCATAACCTGGACGGTTTTTTTCTTTACGCGTTATTTGTTCACCCCGTCAAATGCTCGATCAAAATTCGGAGACCGATCAAAATCAAAATTGCGCCTCCGATGATTTCCATCCGCTTGCCAAATTTTTCACCGAGCATGCGACCGAGCCGCAGACCGGCGAATGATAGCGTAGACGACACAACGCCGATGATGATGCTGGGATACCAAATCGTCACGTCGAGCAGGGCGAGCGAGAGACCAATGGCAAGCGCGTCAATGCTCGTTGCGATGGAGAGCATGACCATCGTTCTGCCGCGGGTTGGATTTGTTTCAAAACTCTCACTGGCGGAATCGAACCCCGAGCGAACCATGCGCACGCCGACAAATGACAATAACCCAAACGCAATCCAGTGATCAATCGGCGCAATCCAACCGGTGACGGTGCTTCCGAGTAACCAACCCAGGATGGGCATGAGTGCTTGAAACAAACCAAAGTGCCACCACAATCTAAATTCGGCGCGACGATTGTTGACGTGTTGTGTGGTCGCCGCGCCAAGTGAAACGGCAAACACGTCCATGGCTAGTCCGATGGCGATGATAAAGATTTCGATGAAGCTCATACGATTATGTTTTCAAATCTTTTGTGGTGAATCAGAGTTTCCCAATCATTGACCAGGGACCTGTCCACTCGATTTTTACGTTTGCCAGTTTGCCTTTCCACTCGTGCGCATCGTCTTGAAAGAAAACTAGTTTGTTGCTACGCGTGCGTCCCTTCCACCGATTTTTATTTTTGTCTTCGACGAGAACCTCGACGGTCTGACCCAGGAATTGCGAATTAATCTTGCCGACAATCTCAGCTTGCAAATCATCAATCGCTTGACGACGGCGTTCCTTTTCTTCGGGCGAGACATCATCTGCCCAGCGTGCGGCAACCGTGTTGGGGCGCGGCGAAAACATCGCCACGTGCGCGACATCGAGTCCGAGTTCTTCCAGTAAATTGTAGGTGCCGAGAAATTGTTCTTCGGTTTCACCGGGCATCCCCACGATAATATCCGTCGCGATGCTTGTGTGCGGAATGCGCGCACGAATCCGTGCGATGAGTGCGCGGTACTC
>CAZPIR010000354.1:0-2514 GCA_964586085.1 uncultured Anaerolineaceae bacterium
TGAATTTTGATTGCTTGTCCCTAGTTTAGCGTAAATTGGGGATAACGACAAGTAGGGCGTACCATCGTCTCAACCCTCTCCTGTTTCACAAACTAGGCGGAATAAGAAAAAATGATTGACAAATTAGTTCGATTACGTATAATTCGATTTGTGACTATAATCAGGAGCGTCTATGAAATCCCCAACAACGCTGAGTCAGCACGGCAAACTGTTTCGCCAAATGCTTGCCGCGTGGAAGATTGACGACCCGCGCGGCATTGAACTGATTCGCGCCATCAACGGCACGGCGCGCATGCTCGAAGTGCTTGCCGATCATGGTTTGCAGACACGCGGTTTGTCTTTACCGCGCTTGCGCTTGTTGCTCGTGCTGTACGCCGAAGAGCAGAACGGCGATCGCGCCGGCATCTCGCCCAGCCATTTGAGCGACTGGCAACACATCAGCAAAAACACGGTCAGTTCGCTCCTCGAATCGCTCGAAGACGACGGGCTAATCGAACGCACGCTGAATCCCGAGGACAAACGCAAGTTCAACATTCGCCTTACGCGCGCCGGCAAAAGTTTGATCGCCCAAGTCATGCCCGAACACAGCACGCAACTCGCCGATGCCGTCGCCGTGCTCACCTCGGAAGAACAAAACACCTTGTTGAAATTGCTCGACAAGTTGCGCGGATCGCTCAAAGAAAAATTGATTCAGCAACGTGCTGAAAAATAGGAGATGTTGATGCAAGCCAGTCTATCCAGGTCAGGACGCGAACGCGGCAACAATGCCGCGCTCTTTCGCGCGATGCGTTACCTGTTCCGCTATCGCAAAATCGCGGCGTTCGCGTACGCGAGTCTGTTCATTTCGACGCTCGCGCAATTGATGGTGCCGCAACTCGTGCAAAGCACGATTGATGTCATTACAAACGGCACACTCGCCAACACTATATTGAAATTGCCCGCCGCGATGCAAACCGCCGCATCGCAACGACTCGGCACCTCGCTCGACCAGATGCGCAACAACCAGGTCAACGCCGAAACCTGGCTCGTCGCCGCCGGCGTGGGCGTCGTCGGCTTTGCCGTGATGCGCGGACTGTTTGCGTTCTCGCAAGCGTACAACGCCGAGCGCACGTCGCAAAGCATTGCATACGATTTACGCAACGAACTGTTCGCCAAAATTCAGCGATTGTCATTTTCGTACCACGACCAAACCCAGACCGGGCAATTGATGATTCGCGCGACCGACGACGTAGAAAAAGTGCGCCTGTTCATCGGACAAGGTTTGTTGATGGGCTTGCAGGCATTCATGTTTCTCATCGGCACGCTTTTCTTTTTGCTTCTCACAAACGTGCAACTCACGCTCGTCGTGCTACCAACCTTACCCGTCGCGTTGATCTTGTTTATGGTTTTTGGCGCCGTCAGTCAACCCTTGTTTGCTCAAGTGCAAATTCGTCTCTCGCGCTTGAACACGATCCTGCAAGAAAACCTCGCGGGCATCAAGGTCGTCAAGGCATTTGTGCGCGAGGCAAGCGAGCAAGCCAAGTTCAACGTCGCCGCCGAATCGTTGATGCAACAACAACTCGTCGTCAGCCGCGTCTTTTCATTCTTGTTCCCGTTCATCTTTCTCATCGCTAACCTGGGACAAGCCGCCGTGCTCTACTTTGGCAGTCAGCAAATGCTCGCAGGCACACTCTCGCTCGGCGAGTGGCAAAAATTTTCGCTCTATCTGATTTTCGTTTTCTTTCCGCTTGGTCAACTCGGTTTCATCATTTCACAAATGTCGCAAGCATCCGCTTCGGCGACACGCATTTTTGAAATTCTCGACGCGAAAAACGATGTGACCGACAAACCGAACGCGCTCACACTATCGCAAATTCAAGGCAACGTAAAATTCGACGACGTGACCTTTCGCTATTTTGGCAACAGCGACCCCGTGTTGAACAAGGTCAGTTTCGATGCCCAGCCCGGCGAAACGATTGCGCTCCTCGGCGCGACCGGGAGCGGCAAGACAACCATCATCAACCTGCTTCCACGTTTTTATGATGTGAGCGAAGGGCGCGTGTTGATTGATGGCAAGGATGTGCGCGAGGTAAAAATTGATTCGCTTCGTTCGCAAATCGGCATCGTCTTGCAAGACACAACCTTGTTCAGCGGCACGATTCGCGACAATATCGCGTTCGGTCGCCCTGATGCGACGATGGAACAAGTGATGGCGGCGGCGCAAGCGGCGGCGGCACACGATTTCATCACCGAATTTCCGGACGGATACGAGACCCAGGTCGGCGAACGCGGCGCGACATTGAGCGGCGGGCAAAAACAACGCATCGCCATCGCGCGCGCGCTGTTGCTCAATCCGCGCATCCTCATTCTCGACGATTCGACGAGCAGTGTTGACCTGGCAACCGAGTATCGCATTCAACAAGCGCTCGATCAATTGATGAAAGGACGCACGAGTTTCGTCATCGCGCAACGCAGCAGCAGCGTGCGCGGCGCCGACTTGATTCATTCGACGGCGCGGCAGATTTATCTGCAAGG
>CAZPIR010000354.1:2524-3088 GCA_964586085.1 uncultured Anaerolineaceae bacterium
GCAACGCATCAGCACCGTGTTGAACGCCGACCAAATTCTCGTGCTCGACAAAGGTCAGGTCGTCGCACGCGGCAAACACGAAGAGTTGATGGAATCTAGCGAAATTTACGCCGAGATTTACAACTCGCAACTCGTCGGCGATGTGCAGGCAACGCAGGAGGTTGGACAACTATGATGCACGGAGGTCCAGGCGGACCGCGCCATTTGCTCGCGCAAGAAACGAGCAAGCCGCGCAACACCTTGAATACACTTGCTCGTTTTGGTCAATACTTTAAACCGTACTGGCTCGCGCTGATCATGGTTGCACTTTTAATGATTATCGGCGCGTGGACTCAGGTCACGGGACCAGACTTGACCGGTCAGGTCGTGGATTGTTTTCTCACGCCCGCCACGGCGAACAATTTCCAAATTCCCGGCGCACCACAACCCGTCGCGCGCACATCGAATTGTTGGTACACGACGGTCAATCCAAATCGCACGATGGAAGAAACACTCGCAGGACTAGGCGGATTGATCGGCTTGCTCACCGCGCTCTACATCCTCGGCGCGATTGTCGGCGGCTTG
>CAZPIR010000354.1:3098-4714 GCA_964586085.1 uncultured Anaerolineaceae bacterium
TTTTTTCTGTTGACTTGGACTGGTCAGCACGTGCTCAAGCGCATTCGCGTCGAGGTCTTTCAACACGCGCATCGTCTCTCGATTGGCTATTACGCCGAGAATGAAGCCGGCAATGTGATGAGTCGCATCACGAACGACACCGACACGATTCAACAAGCCGTGTCGTTCGCGCTCGTCCAGGTCTTGAGCGGCGCATTGCTTCTCGTGTGGATTGTTTGGAACATGCTCTCGCGCAGTGTGCCGTATGCGCTCGTCAGTATGCTCGTGATGCCGTTGATGGTCGTCGCGACGACCTGGTTCTCCGGTCAGGCGCGCAAGGCATTTCGCCAAACGCGCAAGGAAATCGGCAACGTCAACGCCAACTTGCAAGAGAGCATTGCCGGCGTGCGCGAGGTGCAAGCATTCAATCGCGAAGCCGCCAACATTGCGGACTTTGAACGCGCGAACGCGGCGAATCGCGACGCGAACATTCGCGCCGTCGCATTCACGGCCGCGCTCGCGCCCGCCCTCGAAGCGCTCGGCTATCTCGCGATTGCGATTGTCGTGATCGTCGGCGGCATTGCGCTGTTGCGCGGACAAGATTTGTTCGGCACCGTGATTTCGCTCGGCTTGATCGTGACCTTCCTCGGTTACGTTCAGCGATTCAATCAACCGATTCAAATGATTTCGGTGTTGTGGACGAACATTCAAAGCGCGATTGCCGGCGGCGAACGCATTTTCGATTTGCTCGACACACAACCGGATGTGACCGACAAGGCGAACGCGCGCACGATGCCGGAAATTCGCGGCACGGTCGAATTTGAAAATGTCAGCGCGGCGTATAAAAAAGACCAACTCGTGTTGAACCAGGTCACTCTGCACGCCGAACCAGGTCAAACCGTGGCGATTGTGGGACCCACCGGCGCGGGCAAAACAACCATCATCAATTTGATTCCGCGTTTCTACGATGTCGTCGCCGGCGCGGTAAAAATTGACGGCGTGGATGTGCGTGACGTGACGAGCGCCAGTCTGCGTCAACAAATCGGCATCGTCCTCCAGGATTCGTTCCTGTTCAGCGATACGGTGATGAACAACATTCGTTACGGTCGCCTCGACGCGACGGACGAGCAAGTCATCGCGGCGGCAAAACTCGTGCACGCGGATTCGTTCATCGAACGACTGCCCAAGCAGTACGAAACCGTGCTCGGCGAACGCGGCACTGGCTTGAGCCAGGGTCAGCGGCAATTGATTTCGATTGCGCGCGCCGCGCTCGCCAACCCGCGCATCCTGATTCTCGACGAAGCAACTTCGAGCGTGGACACACGCACCGAACGTTTGATTCAACAAGCGTTGGAAAAATTACTCAAAGGGCGCACCAGTTTCGTCATCGCACATCGTTTGTCCACAATTCGCAACGCCGACCAAGTGCTCGTCGTCAAAGACGGTGAAATCGTCGAACGCGGCAAGCATGATGAATTGCTCGCAACCGGCGGCGTGTATCACAATCTGTACATGAGCCAATTCCGGCGCGAGGTTGAAGAAACGCCCGGGCAACATACGGTGTTATGAACTAGGACTTTGCGATAGAGTGATGCGAAAATAGTTCGAGTCGCAGAACTGTGTTGCGCATAAATCTC
>CAZPIR010000355.1:0-1342 GCA_964586085.1 uncultured Anaerolineaceae bacterium
TAATGGACTCGACGGTGATCGGCGTAGCCAGGGTTGCCGCCGCATGATTTGGCGTGGCTTGCATTTGGCGCACGTGACGATACAGGCGCACGAGAAAATTCTCGCGTTGCGTTTCGAGCAGGCGCACGAAATTGGCGCGCAAGGGTTTGGTGCGCCAAGTCAAGTACTCGGCATACGCCGCGTCGTCCGCGTTCAGATGATTGAGGTACGCGGCTAATTTTTCCGGCGAAGCAAAATCGCTGACCTTGATCAAGCAGTGTTCGCCCGGCGCAAACTCGTCAATGTTCGGCGCGCCGAGATACACGGGTACCGAGCCAACCAGGAGTGGATCGAAGAATTTTTCGGTTACATAATCTGGCGCCGTGGCGTTTTCAAATGCCAACGTGAATTTGTGTTTGGCGAGGATGCCCAGTTTGGCGCTACGACCCCGGTCGTTGGCGAGCGTTTGATTGTTGAGTTGTTTGCCGTACGAATGCACGTTCAGGTGGCGCATCAACTCGGCGAGGTATGCCAGTCGCCCGTTCTGGGCGACCTGGCTTGATACCAAAAGCGCCGCGAGGTCGGTTGAGTTTTTGGGATGCGGCGGCGATTGCAATGCTTGCAGGAACTCGACGCCAAAATATGACACCGGCACGTCTGAGTCGCGGCGATAGGTCATGGTTAAATCAAAGTGGCGCATGAATGCCGGGTTTTGCAGGTGCGAATAGTGTACCGCGCATTCTTGCGACCACGCGACCCAGATTTGTCCCGGTGCCTTGACCCAGCCGGGCAGAGTGTCCAGACTCGGCACGTGAAAGACAACCACATCGGCTTGTGCCAGGTATTGCCGGTCGGTTGTCCAGCGACAATCGGCGGGCAGGGACGCGTGTTCCAGGTCGAGTGGTTGATCCCACATCTGATTGTAAAACAAAATGAGCATCGGCTTGTCCATCGGGGTGTTCTGGTTGGCAGGTGGCGGCGTTGTGGGTTCGCTTGGTGTCTGGCGTTTGCGTGGGGTGAGCGGTGGTGTGTAGCGTTCGTAAACGCTGGGCAAATGACCTTGGGCATCGAGGCGACCCAGGAATCGTTCGATCATTTCGCAAGCGGTGGTCAACCCGTCTTCGGCGTTCAACTGCGCGCTGAATGCTTGCGCGCGTTCACGACATGCCGGCGTCAACACGTGGTTGCTCAAAACCTGGGTCAGGTCGCCGACGGTGGCGTGAAAAGGCGACACTGCCGCGCCGACACCCAGCTCGGCGACGCGGTCGGCGTTGTAGAATTGATCGTTGCCGTACGGCTCGATGAGGAGTGGGCATCCTTGTTGCAGTGCGCGCGCAATCGAACCAATGCCGCCGTGTTGAAT
>CAZPIR010000355.1:1352-4701 GCA_964586085.1 uncultured Anaerolineaceae bacterium
TGCGCAGTGCCTTGTCGTTGGTCACGAGTACGCCGCCGTGTTGAATGGCGCAGGTGGCGTGCGCAAAGAGCCAATCATGCGGAACAAAATCGGCGAACAAAATGTCCTCGCGCTTGGCGTTGGCGGGCAAATCGTCTTCGGAAAAATCCGCCCAGCCACGTTGAATCAACAATGGGCGACCCAGGTTTGCGGCGGCGTGAACATGCTTGGCGAGTGTCTCGCGGCGTTCTTCGAGCGGCTGACTGCTGAATGATAGGACGATGGGTCGGCGTTCGCAAAATCGCGCGAGCGCGGCATCGGGTTGCCAATCCTTCCAGGTCGGGTCTTGATAAAACCAAAAGCCGGTCAGGTCGAGACTGGCGTGTGGTTGAAATTGTTCCACGTTCAGTGGACTGAACTGTGGACTGGACGCTAAAAGAATGTGGCGCGCAAACAAAACGCCGGGTTGCCAATCGGAGAGCGAGTGCGCGATGCCCAACTCGGCAAAGATGGGAGCAAACAATTCTTTGAGCTGTTCAAACTCGCGCGTGCGGGCTTGGCGAAAAACAACTTGCTCATCGGCGGAAGTGGGCTGGACAAAGGTGGGTGGATTGAGCGAAATCGTGAGCCAGGGTATGCCGATGGCTTGGTGAACGAGATAACCCAGGAAGCGAATCGAGGTTGCCAACAGCAAATCGGCATCGCGACAAATTTCGATGAGGTCACGTGTCTGCGTCGCAAAATGACCGGGACCCATCGGGGTAAAGTCGGATGGGAGGGCGTCCGCCGGGTTGCGCCAATGATTCCACGCCCAGGCATTCTTGCGCGCTTCTTCGGGTCCGCGTTCCACATCGGTTAGGGCGATGGCTGGCAAGCCGGCGCGCGCGGCGTACTGGTGCATGGCTTGATTGATTGCCATGCGAACGCGATAGCCGCGCGCGGCGAGGGCTTGCCCGAGGGCGATGCTGGGGAGATGATCGCCCAGCGTGCCATCCGTGTAGATGACAATGGTTTTCATGTGTGGTGAGGTCGTGTCGAATTAGAAAAAAAAGTCCCTCCGAAGAGGGACTAGATACTAGGCAGGGGTTCTTATAATAATGCCGTTTGTAATATTGCTCCACCGACCGTTGACCCCGATTTGCACCGAGACCGATGTGTTTTCATTTACACAATGGCTGGAGTTGAAGGGGAACGTGATGTTACCGGCAAAACCTGTGCCGTTCATACCAGAGCCAACATAACCGCCAAAGGTCTGGCTGAGGTTATACGTACCCAGCACGCTCGTGTTAGCACTGACCTGCCCCAGCGAATCTTGGTACGCGAAATTAGCCGTTACGATGCATCCGGGTGCGGCATTCTTGGCAGTTGCGTTTTTGCTTTGATTGCCGTTGATATATTCCCAAGACCCGGTCAGTTGACTTACCTGCGGGGCGGGTCCCGATGCGCCCTGCGCGTGCGCCGGCAAGACACCTACTTCGACGACCGGTGTTTTCCAATTGGTCGGCAAATTGGACAAGACCACCGCGCCCGTTGCGGCGGCAAGTGCCTTGAGCGCCTGGCGGCGCGTAAGCATGGTTGATTGTGGTTGTTGTGGATTGTCGTTCTGCGGAGATTGATCCATCGTACACTCCTTTGTGAATAACTGAAAATTGCCCCACTCGATTTTCGGGTGCATTGAATTTATACCACAAAGATGCTAACCCTGTCAAACAACTGTTAGACAAAAAAACTATCCTGTTATAGAATTGCAAATTACTACCACACAGCAAAATTTGTTTGTCGGGATTGGTGACATAATCCAGTGAAAATGGAATGATTCATTCGACCTATCACCTGTTAGCGGCGTGTGCGCGTGCCGAGTGTGATCCCGCGCAACAGCATCACCTTGTTCATGCGGCGGAACAAGTGACGACGTGGGACGCGCTACCGACTCAAGCCCAGATGCACGGGTTGG
Source organism: uncultured Anaerolineaceae bacterium (assembly GCA_964586085.1). Classification (GTDB taxonomy): domain Bacteria; phylum Chloroflexota; class Anaerolineae; order UBA4142; family UBA4142; genus JACRBM01. The sequence goes on from CAZPIR010000355.1 coordinate 3,286, forward strand.
CGCCGCTTGCTTACCGCCATTTGCGCGCGGCGAATGTCACGCTCCCGCGCACAGTTCAGCGTGACCTCAACGCGCTGGCGATCCAGAGTCGCCTCGCCAGCCAGACCAACCTCAAGGTCTTGGGCGAGATTGTGCGCGAGTATCAAGTGGCAGGCATTCGTGTCTTGATGCTCAAGGGCGCGGCGCTGAATTATTTGCTCTATCCCGAACCCGGTTTGCGCCCAATGCGCGATCTCGATTTGCTGGTCAGCCGCGCAGATTTGGAACGCGCGCAACTATTACTGGGCGAGATGGGATTTAGCGCGCCGATGACGTTCGCCGGACGACACGCGGAACATCGCCATTTGAGTGCGGCGACTCTGCATCGAGATGGGTACGTGATTGAGGTTGAACTCCATCACAATTTGTTTGAGCCGGGCGCGTCGCCGATTTTGATGGGTTTGCCAGACCTGACTTGTCCGCCGATTTCGTTTTCGCTGGGGACGGCTGATCTGGTCGGGTGGACGCTGGGATATGCCGATATGCTTTGGCACTTGTGCCAACATCTTGTCGAAAGCACGAACGTGTTCAGTTCGGTCAATCTTATCTGGGTTGCCGACATTGTCAGTTTTGCCGAACGTTTTCAAACGCAAATAGACTGGGCACAGGTCAAGCGTCAATATCCGATTGTGTTGAGCACGCTCGCGTTATTGCATTTTCTGACGCCACTTTCCGGCGATCTGGTTCGCCGCGCGCAACTGACGCTGGGACTCGAACCGCCGGGCATGTGGGACGATTTTCAAAAATCGCCGCGCACGACGCCCGAAGACCAGATGCATCAGGACTATCGCCAAACGTTACGTCACGCGGCGAACCCTTCCGCGTGGTGGTTGCGTTTGCACTATGGTCTGGGAAGCGCACGACCTTTACGCTGGCATCATTGGCTTGCTCACTGGATGTATCTCGCGCGCCGCCTGATCCATGTTCGGCGACGTCAAGCCCGCCTGCGTGAATCTTAAATCTTTACGACAGTAATTTTGAGAGGTAACATGACGACTGGAACTCGACCGCGCCAAGCGCCCGATTTCAAACTCGAAAAGATGGACGATGATCTGTTGTTGTTTCATCCCGCCCAGAACAAGATTTTTTATTGCAACGAAACGGCGGCTTTGATTTGGCAGTTGTGCAACGGCGAACGCACGCCCACCGAAATTGGCGCGCTTATTACCGCCGCGTATCCTGAAGCGGCGGAAGCGATTGAGCAACAACTTGCCAGCACGTTGAGCCAATTTCACGAACAAGGCGCGATCGAGTACGTATGACTGCTCGGCTCATCAGTTTCGGGCACACTGCCGTGACCGTGGAGGCGGGTGATGCGCGCGCGCAAGCCGTCGTGGATTTTTTATTTCGCTTTACGGCGAGCGATGCGGACTGTTT
>CAZPIR010000356.1:0-4680 GCA_964586085.1 uncultured Anaerolineaceae bacterium
TGAACGCGGACATACGCGGATTTTTTTCTTTTTTATTCCCGTTCATTCGCAAGATCCGCGGATAATCTAAGAGGACATTATGATGACCAAAAGTTTTACGCATGCGCCTGTGTTCACAGTCGCACAAGACAATATTGCGATTCGCCAAGCGACGCTGGCGGACGCCGAACAAATCGCCGCGCTCGTGAACCTGGGTTTGCGCGAAGGGCAACTCATCCCGCGCTCGCTCGATTCGATTCGCGCAAGCATCGCCGATTGGATCGTCGCGACGGACAATGACCGCATCATCGGAGTTGGCTCGCTCGTCGAGATGGGACCGACGCTCAGCGAAGTGCGCTCGCTCGCCGTTGCGCCGGACTATCGCAAATTTGGCATCGGCGCGAAAATCGTGCAGGCATTGATTCAACTTGCGAACGAGCGCGACATTCCAACGCTCTTTGCGCTCACACGCGCCGTTGCGTTTTTTGAAAAGCAAGGGTTCAGCGTTACGGTCAAAGACGATTTCCCGGAAAAAGTGTGGCGCGATTGCGTCAACTGTCCCGTACAAGATGCGTGCGACGAAACCGCTGTCGTCAAATCGCTTCGCAGTTTGTTGCCATAGAGGTTTTTATTTTTTCTCTGTGGCAAAAAAACAAATTCACCACATTAATCACAGTCAATGATTTTTTTTCATCGCATCATCAACCAATCACTCGCCATCGCGCTATTCGCATTCGTCTTTGCGATTTACCTGTTCACGTACAGTCGCGCACTCGATTTGCGCGCAGACGAAGGCAACATGTTCGCCGTGACGGAAAGCATCGTCAAGCATGGTCAGTTCAACATTGACCAGGCGAACAATTTACAATACATGCACGCCGCGTCCATCGGCAACGATGGCGCAAGATATGCAAAGTACGGTCTGGGTCAGGTTGTCGCCGCGGCGCCACTGTACACGATTGGCATGTTCGCGCCGACCTTTGGCTTGATTGATTTGGTCTTGTTACTCAATCCGATTGCCACCGCCGTGTCCGCTGTACTCGTTCTGCTCACCGCGATTGAACTCGGCGCGACACGCGGACGCGCACTCATCATTGCACTGATTTACGCGTGCGGCACGATGGTCTGGGTCTATGCCAAGAACTTTTACAACGAACCATTGACGACATTGGGATTCGCGCTCGCGAGTTGGGGCATTGCGGTTTTGTTGCAACGCCAACGCAACCTCGGCGCACTCATCGCTGGCACAGGCATTGCACTCGCGATTCTCACGCGCACGAGCGCGGCGGTTGTCGTGCCGATTTTGTTGCTCGTCACATTCGCATTCACCGGCAAACGACGATGGCATGCAACGTTCGCGACACTCGTGCCAATTTTTCTCGCGCTGAGTGTGATTGCACTTTACAACTGGACGCGCTTTGGCAATCCATTGCAAACCGGCTACAGCGATGAAACTTTTAGCGTCGCACCCTGGGTGGGCGCGTTCGGGATGTTATTCGCGCCGGGGCGCAGTCTGTTCATCTACGTGCCAATTATGCTTGCGGCGATTCCTGGGGCACTGATGATTCGCCCCCTCGGCTTGCGCGTGTGGATTATCGGCGCGTCGCTCGCCGTGTTGTTTTTGAACGGCGCGTGGTGGTCGTGGTGGGGTGCGTGGTCGTGGGGTCCGCGTTTCCTCGTACCGCTGATGCCATTGCTCATCCTGGGTCTAGTCAACCTACTCGACGGGTGGAAAAGAATTTTTGTCGTTGCGCTCGCTGTGCCAAGCATGTTGATACAATTGCCCGGCGTGCTTGTGTATCGCACGATTTTTTTCTGGGACGTGATGCAAAAACATGCAAGCCAGGTTCCGGATGAATTTTCGCTTTATACATTCGACGTGTTCATGCCGCTGACGAATCTGCGCGAAGCATTGAAGGGCAATCTCGATTTAGCATGGAAACCAGGTCAGTTGGCGTCATTCGATCAAACCGGTTTCATCATCACGTTGAGCGGCGCGCTACTCGCCGGCATTGCCTTGACACTCGCGTGGCGTGGCAATCGCGCGATGGGCTGGGTCAGTTTAATCGCGATCATTGGCATCACAACCGTCGCGCTGATTCATTATCAACAAGCCGATCAAAATCCGTACGCTTCGCTCGTGCAATTGATGAACCAACGCACAACGTCCGACGCGCTCATTCTCATCAGCGACAGCGACACAAATCACAACTTGCAACTGTGGAATGTGAATCGCAGTGCGCGTCGAATCATCGGCGTGCCTACCGACACCGGGCAAATGCAAATTCACACGATGCCACTCGTACGGCAAGCGCTCAAAGAAAATCGTCCCATCTGGTATTTGCAAATCGAACCCAGCCCGCCGTCGAAATTTATCGCCGAGATGGAATATGCGCGGTTGTGTCACATCGAGTATGATATGGAGCGCCAAGCTCAATTGATTCGTTGGATTGACTGCAATTCCCAAGTCATGCAATAAAATTCTGAAAGGAGTTTACGATGGAAAAGAAAAAAGCCGGCAAAGTCGTACTGGCGTATTCAGGCGGTCTGGATACATCGGTGATCGTCCCGTGGTTGAAAGAAAATTATGATTGCGAAGTGATCTGCGTGTGCGCGAACATCGGACAAGGCGATGACCTGTCCGGCGTCGAAGCCAAAGCAATCGCCAGCGGCGCAAGCAAGTGTTACACGCTGGATTTGCGTCACGAATTTATCACCGATTACATTTATCCGACGATTCAAGCCGGCGCCATTTACGAACGACAGTATTTGCTGGGCACCTCGTTCGCGCGACCGTTGATCGCCAAAGCCCAAGTCGAAGTTGCCGAACAAGAGGGCGCGGACGCCGTATCGCACGGCGCGACCGGCAAAGGCAACGACCAAGTGCGTTTCGAGTTGACGTATCAGGCATTGAATCCAAAATTAAAAGTGATCGCGCCGTGGCGCGAGTGGCACATTCGCTCGCGCGAAGATGCGATTACGTACGCCAAAACACACAACGTTCCAGTGACCGCGACGCTCAAATCCATCTACTCGCGCGACTGGAATATTTATCACCTCTCGCACGAGGGTGGCATTCTCGAAGACCCGTGGCAAGAACCCGAAGCCGCGATGTACCAACTCACCGTCGCACCCGAGCAAGCGCCGGACGAACCCGAGTACGTCGAGATCGAATTCGACAAAGGCGTGCCGCGCAAAATCAACGGGCAAGCGATGGGCGCGATTGAATTGCTCACCACGCTCAACGCACTCGGCGCAAAACACGGCGTCGGTCGCGTGGACCTGGTCGAAAATCGTTTGGTCGGTATGAAATCGCACGGCGTCTACGAAACACCCGGCGGCACGATCCTGGTTCAAGCACACGACGCGCTCGAACAAATTTGTCTCGACCGTGAATCGTTGCATTACAAACAACAAATCGCCATCAAGTACGCCGACCTGGTTTACAATGGTCAATGGTTCATGCCATTACGCGAAGCGCTTGATGCGTTCGTGCATGAAACACAACAGACCATCACCGGCGTTGCGCGCTTGAAACTTTACAAGGGCAACGTGATGATTGTCGGACGCAAGTCGCCGTACAGTTTGTATCGCGAAGATTACGCAACGTTCGGTCAAGAAGATGTCTACAATCAAAAGGATGCCGAAGGTTTCATCCGCCTGTTCGGTTTGCCGATGAAAGTTCGCGCGCTCCTCGACATTGAGCGACACGGCAAGAGCGGGTACGCACAACCGGATTACAGCAAATTCAAACGCGACTAGCAACATGATGGGGAGAACGGGAGAATGGGAGGGGGGAGATTTTTCTCCCTTGCTCTCTCTCCCCCTCCCTCATTCTTTTTTAGGGGAAACGGAATGCAATCATCAATTGGTGTAACTGTCGCAAAAGGATTTCGCGCAACGGGCGTGGCGTGCGGTTTGAAAAAAACCGGCGCACTCGATTTTGCGTTAGTCGTCAGTGACAGCGATTGCGTGTGCGCCGGCATGTTCACGACAAATCGCGTTAAAGCCGCGCCGGTACTGTACGACCAAGAAACACTCGCGAAAAATTCCACCGCCATTCGCGCGGTCGTTGTCAACAGCGGTTGCGCGAACGCTTGCACCGGCGATGCCGGTCTCGCGGACACGCGTGCGACAGCAGAAGCGGCGGCCCTCACACTCGGCATTCGCGCCGATCAAGTGCTCGTGCTTTCGACGGGCGTCATCGGACAACGCTTGCCGATGCAAAAAATTCTCGCGGGCATCGCGAGCGCGGCGCAACAATTAGCGTACGAGGGTGGCAGTGATGCTTCACGCGCGATCATGACGACCGACACCAAGCCCAAAGTTTCCGCGTTACGCAATAATCAATACGCAATAGCCGGCATGTGCAAAGGCGCGGGCATGATTCACCCGAACATGGCGACGATGCTCGCCGTCGTCACCACCGATGTGAAAATCGCGCCTGACCTGCTTGACCAGGCATTGCGCGTCGCGGTCAACCAGAGTTTCAATCGCATTAGCGTAGACGGCGACATGAGCACAAACGATACAGTCTTGTTGCTCGCAAACGGCACGTCAGGATTTGAGATTAGCGATTCCACGGTTGGAGATTTCACTCAAGCGTTGACCCAGGTTTGCGCCGACCTCGCCAAACAAATCGCACGCGACGGCGAAGGCGCAACCAAGTTCGTCGAAATCGTGGTGAGCGGCGCGGCAAGT
>CAZPIR010000357.1:0-1535 GCA_964586085.1 uncultured Anaerolineaceae bacterium
CGGCATGAACTGCGCGCGTGGAAGCGCCTTGGGGTTGCATCGAATTAGGCATGATTATGTCTCCTTGAAAAAATGACGCAGAAAATAAAAACCTCTTCTCTGCAGAGAAGAGGTTGAACGTCGGTGTTGTTCCTCTCATCTTCCAGAATGTGCTCTGTCGGAATTGGCACCGTGTTCATCGCAATGCGCTGACCGGTTGTCGAGGTTTCATGGGGCCGCACCCTCCACCTCTCTGGATGAGTTTGAATTGTGTGAGCGATTTTATAACACAAGCATTTGCAAATGTCAACGCGCAATTTGTGTCGGGAAATGAATTGTAAAAGTACTCCCCTTGCCCACACCTTCGCTCGATGCCGTGATCGTTCCCCCATGCGCTTCGACGAGCGATTTCGCAAGCGCCAAACCCAGCCCCGATTCGGCTTCGCCGTGGCGCGATTCGTCGGCGCGATAAAAGCGTTCAAAGATGTAGGGCAATGCCTCGGGCGAAATGCCCACACCCGTGTCGGTGACCGATAAAATAATTTCGTCGCCGTGCCGCCGCGCTGACAAATCAATAGCGCCACCCACTTGGGTGTAACGCAACGCATTGCTCACCAAATTCCCCAACACTTGAGCCATCCGAATTTCATCCACCTCAAGGTCCGGCAAACCTGGGTCGGCGATGACATGCAGGGCAACTTGTTTTTGCGCGGCTTGATGTTTGAACGCCGCCATGCTTTGATTGAGCAAATCCCACGGGGAAACGCGTTGACGATTCAGTTTCAACTCACCGGCGTCCGCGAGCGAGAGCGTGCGCAAATCTTCGACGAGATGTTGCAAATGTTGCACCTCTTGATGCATCACGTCGAATCGTTCCGGGTTGGCTTCGAGCACGCCATCGCGCAATGATTCGATGTACCCGCCAATCACGGTGAGCGGCGTCCGCAAATCGTGTGCAATGTCGGCGGTCATTTGCTTGCGCAGTTGATTTGAATGCGCGAGGTCGGCGCTCATCTGATTGAACGCCGTCGTCAGTTCGCCGATTTCATCGCGCGAGCGCACCGGCACGGCAATGCCGAGTTTGCCCTGTGCCATCGCGCGAATCGCGCCGGTCAATTCGCGGAGAGGTTTGGTCAACGTGCGCGCGAGCACGACACTCACCAGCAACGCAAAGGTTGTCGCGCCGAGCGTCGAAAGTAACAATGCCTGATTCGTGCGCTCCAGGTATTGTTGTTCGGGTTCGCTCAAGGGCGGCGCCGCGCCAATCGCCAAAATCGTGCCGACCATTTTGCCGTTGATCATAACCGGGATGCCTAGCGTCAATTTTTCCGGCGCGAGGTAATCGCCGGCGCGATACGGCGGCACCGGATGAATCACGTACCCGTTTTGGTCAATCAAAATAATTGGCACGATGGCGGATGGGCGCGTCCCTGGTTCGCGCGGCGGCGGTTGCGGATTGTTCGGGTTCGCCGGGCGCGGCGGTTGTTCGGGCGATTGATTTTTTTGCCGGAAATAATCGGTGACACCCGCCCAAGAGCCGCGCGCTTGATAGTACG
>CAZPIR010000357.1:1545-2134 GCA_964586085.1 uncultured Anaerolineaceae bacterium
GCTCCATCACCAAGCGATTAAATTCTTGCACGGTGATCCAACGCGCGAGCACCGACGCGAACGCCGCGCCGGTCAAACTGATCGCGAGAAACGCGAGCAATAATTTCATTGAAAGGGAACGCATGTTATTCACCTTGCACGCGCATGTCATTTCGAGGAGCGGAGCGACGAGAAATCGCAACCTGGGAGATTTCTTGCCGCTTCGCGGTTCGAAATGACCATTCGTACCGCATGTTATTCCTCGCCGCGAAAACGATAGCCCACGCCGAACACGGTTTCGATGTAGCGCGGCTCGCTGGGGTCGGGTTCGATTTTGGTGCGCAGGTTGCGAATATGCACATCCACCGTGCGCTCGATGCTTTCAAACGCAATGCCCTGCAATTTTTCGAGCAGGGTGGCGCGCGAAAAAACATGACCCGGCGCGGACATCAAGGTCGCGAGCAATTCAAATTCGGAGGGCGTAAGTTTGACCGGCGCCTCGTTGACCTTGACCGTGTGTTCGCTTTTGTCGAGCGTGATGTCGGCGGCGCGTAAAATATCGTGCGGCGTTTCCGGGCTGAGGCGACGCAAAACCGCGCGAATGCGCGCG
>CAZPIR010000357.1:2144-4679 GCA_964586085.1 uncultured Anaerolineaceae bacterium
CCAGCGACGCGTTCGCGCATGCCGAACGGCTTGGTCACATAGTCGTCTGCGCCAAGCTCGAGACCTAGCACCTTGTCCGACTCTTCGAGTTTCGCGGTGAGCAGAATGACCGGCGTGTTACGCTCTTTGCGGTACGCCTGCAAAAATTCATAGCCGCTCATTTCCGGCATCATAATGTCGAGCAAAATCAAATCCGGTTTTTCCGCGCGCGCGACAAAGAGCGCGTCGCGTCCATTGTTCGCGGTGACGACGCGAAAATTTTCGGCGGTCAGATAATCGCGCACGAGCGCGCGCATGTTGGCTTTGTCGTCTACGACCAGGATTGTTTTGGGCATACGCTTGTTCCACAAGTGATTTGTCACGATTATAACACAGGGTTGTTTAGATTTTGTAAAGACTGGGCAAAAGGTCTTGAAAAAAATAGCGTCCTGGTGTACGCTAGCGACCTAGACGTTTCTAAGCAGAGGGAAAAATATGCCAAAGATAATGACTGGGCGTTTGCTGGATGCGAATGGACAGCCCAAGGACGGGACGGGCTTTGAATATGACAGCGATGAGCGTCTTGCCGAGTTGCTCAGCCAGCGCATCTCGCCGCTCTTTTCGCAACCCATCACCGGCGAATGGGTGTTTGGGTTGGTTGCCTCAAAAGACACACACGGCGAACTGGAGCGCGGCGTCGGCGTGTTTCGTCCTGGGAACGCCGGCCCGCCCGAACATTTTCATCCCACCTATGCCGAGCATTTCGATTTGGTGCGCGGTGAGTTCATTTTCAAAATTGATGGCAAGGAACGACGCGCGCGCGCGGGCGAGCAATTCATCGTGCCCAAGGGTACGCCACACACATTTCGTTGTGTCGGCGATGTGCATGGCGTCGCCGTGGTGGAAACGCATCCCGCCGCGCGAACCGGTGAAGTGATTGCAACCTTGTTTGGGATGGCGCACGAAGGCAAACTCACGCCGCAGGGTCAACCGCAATTTTTGCACGCGATGGTGATCGGGAGCGAGTACGCGGACGACACCGTGTTTACGAATCCGCCGCCCAATGTGGCGATCCCGATTGCCAAAACACTCGCGCCACTCAGTCGTGCGCTGGGTTATCGCCCGACATACCCCAAGTATCTTGAGGAGTCGTACTGGAGCGCGCGCGTCGAACAACCCAAGCGCAATGGCAAGGGCTAGGAAATTGAAATGCGGACAAGGACAAACCTTGTTCGCATTTTTATTTTGTTTGCGCAACAAGAAATTGAACAGATGGCGGGTTTGGGGTAAACTGGGCTGACATTGCGAGAGGATAGGGCGAATATGTTGCACCGTTTTCGTTATCACAGCACGAATTGTTTTTTCGCCGCGAGCACGCGCGATAAAAAATTGCTTGCGATTGACGCCGGGTGGCCCCTGACGTTGCACGAGTACCAGCGCGAGATGAAAAAGATTGGCTTAAACTATCAAGACATTGCGTGGGCAATCGTCACGCATTTTCACATGGACCACGCCGGACTGATTACGGGTTTTCTCGCGAGTGGCATCACCTGTATCGTCTTTGAAAACCAACTGCAAGCGATTGAGGCGATGGAGCAGACGATTTGGAAAAACTATCCCGATTATCGCGCGATTGATCAATCGCGCTTAACGCGATGGCAGATTGCCGATTCGAGAGAGTGCTTGAGCCAGATTGGCATTCACGGCGAAATTCTCCGCACCGATGGACACTCGCCGGACAGCATCAGTTTTCTGTCCGACGAGCACGAGGTCGTCATCGGTGATTTGTATCCGTTGGAATTGGTGATGCCTGATGACGCCAAGAGCAACGCGAGTTGGGAATTGATTTTGGACAAGGGCGGCAAGCAAATTTTTCCGAGCCACGCCAATTCTTTTACGGTGTGAGATTTCTCGCCGCTACGCGGCTCGAAATGACAAACCAACCGACTTGGCACCAACCATGAAATCCATCTCGTCCGCTTTTGCAAAAATTGATAACCTGGGGTATCCTATTTCCAGCTAAGGATGCCCCTGATTAAAGCCATACCAATCACGATCATCAAGGAAATCAAGGCATGAAACACGAAGACCTTACGCGCCGTATTATCGCCGCCGCCATGCAAGTCCATTCCACGCTGGGCAATGGCTTTCAAGAAGTGATCTACCAGCGTGCGTTGGAAATTGAATTTCCCTATCACAATCTCACCTTTGAGCGTGAAAAGGAAATGTCCATCTTTTACCGTGGACAGGAGATCGGCACCCGCCGCGTTGACTTTTTTGTCGAAAAGCTGATCATGGTCGAGTTGAAAGCCGTTATTCAACTGGAAGATGTCCACCTCGCTCAAGCGATGAATTACCTCGAAGCGTACAAAATGGAGATCGGTCTGCTGATCAATTTCGGCGCCAAGAGTTTACAATTCAAGCGCGTGCATAATAATAAAATCCTAAACCATGATTAGAAGGATTACCATGATTTACCTGATTCCCTTGATTGCCATGAGAACTTGCCGCAATTCGCAAGTCTCGTAATCATGGTAATCCTGGAATCCTACTAAT
>CAZPIR010000358.1:0-4660 GCA_964586085.1 uncultured Anaerolineaceae bacterium
GATGTCTTCAATCAGAGCCATTTCCAATTCTCCTTATTTCGAAATTCTATTTGTGCAGGACTTTCGATTGAGCTAGCCGCGTGCTAAAATGCGGCTATGATAACCAAACTTCAATACGTCGAATTTCTGATTAGCACCGTCGCCAACTATACGGGCACGTATTTGGCAGAGCACTTGGATCAAGTCAGTCATGACACCATCACAGACTTTCTGCAAAGTGAACACCTCCCGGCTCGTCACCTGTGGGAACTGGTGCACGGTCTGATTGCCGACAGCCGCGAAGCTTTCCTGCTGGCCGACGACAGCGTTCAAGACAAACGGTATTCCCGCTTCATTGAGTTGGTGCATCGGCAATACAGCGGTGCCGAACACGGTCTGGTCCGTGGCATCGGCGTTGTAAACCTGGTGCATAGTTCAGGCAAGCCCGGTGAGTTTTATCCGATTGACTATCGCATCTACGATCCAGACTCGGATGGCAAAACCAAGAACGAACACTTCCGTGAGATGTTGGTGCATGCCGTTGCGGATAAATTGATTAAAGCACGTACCGTGTTATTCGATTCCTGGTATGCGGGTGCCGATAATCTCAAACTGATTCACCGACTAGGTTTGATTTTCTTCACCACACTGAAGGAGAATCGGTTGGTGAGTCTGAGCAAAGAAGACGGCTATATGCACCTCGACCAGATCGACTGGACGGCGGACTGGTTGCAAAGCGGCGTGATCGTCAAGTTGAAAGAAGTGCCCTTTAAGGTGCGGTTATTCAAGCTGGTCGCCACGAACGGCGACATTGACTGGGTAATTACCAATTGCCCTGACGAGACATTGACCGCGCAGGTCGCTCAAAACGCGAACGACGTGCGTTGGCAAGTCGAAGAACTGCATCGTGGCATCAAACAACTGACCGGTAGTGAAAAGTGTCAATGCCGTAAAGCGCGATCCCAACGCAATCATTTGGCGTGTTGCTACCATGCGTGGCTCTCTCTGAAAGTAATGGCCACCAAGTTGAACAAGACGCTGTATGAAGTGAAGACCGATCTATTGCGCGATTATTTGCAGGCCGAATTGCGGAATCCCCATGTTTCCGCTTTTCAACTTGCCTGAGCGAAAGTCCTGGTAGTATTGTACCCCACCATAATTCTGTCCGCTCATCGCGTACCCGCACGAGCAATATAAAATTCCCGCCAATAGGAACGGCGATTGATGTCGTTTTGAATGTTGCGGGTCTCCGTTTTCGGCGCGCCGATTGAATGGCAGAGTGCGCCGCAAACTTTGAATGCGCTCAAATTCGGCTGGTTCGACGTACGCTGGATGCGCGTTTGGAATGAGCAGGTTGCCACACTTGACGTATCCCGCGTACGCGCGATTGTTGAAAAAAGTGGCATACGAATTGATCGCGTCGAACACGTTCAACTCTTTGTGAATGACGTTTGCTTTGCTTGACCGTTTCTTGTTTCGGACATACAATCCCATCAACTCGACGGACTCGTTCGAGCGCTCGAGATTCTGGAGGTGTGCATTGGGATATTATCGTGGCGGTGGACGCATCAATCGCGAAGAGATGCCGCAAATCAACTGGGACGAAATTTTCAAACGGCAACCGCCGAACTTGACACGCCCGATTTTAATCGGCGGCGCCTTGCTATTGCTCTGGATCGCGTTTCAATTTCTACCGCGCCTTTACACCGATTTCAAATGGTTCGAGGAACTGGGTTACGCATCCGTGTTCACAACCGAGATTCAAGCGCGCATTACGGTTTTCTTGATCGCCGCGCTCGCCTTCTTTGTGTTCTATGCCATCAACATCGCCATCGCGCGCAAGTTGACGCCGCGCGTAAATGATGACTCGTCGCGCCTCGCCCAGTTCGCCGCGTTCGCCGGCAAGTCCATGAACTTTCTCTTGCTCGCCGGCGGCTTTGTGCTTGCAGTCTTTGTCGGCTTGATTGCGCAGGGACAATGGCTGATGTTTTTGCGGTACGCGAACGCCGTCGCCTTTGGCGCAAGCGATCCGATTTTCCATCAAGACGTTTCGTTCTATGTGTTCACGATGCCGGTGTACCAATTTCTCGTGAGCTGGGTTAGCGGCGCCATCATCCTCACGGCGATTGGCGTCAGCGTCACGTACGTGATGGGGCTGGGTCGCTTGAAATGGATCTCGGCGGTCAAGGGGCACTTGTCGGCGCTCGGCGTCGCGTTCCTCGCGTTGAGCGCGTGGAACTATCAACTCGAAATTTACAACCTGGTTTACTCGACGCGCGGCGTCGTGTTCGGTCCCAGCTACACCGATGTCAACGCGCAAATTCCGGCATACAACATTCTCACCTTCATCACGCTCGCGCTCGCCGGGCTGTTGCTCGTCAACGTGTTCACGCGCGCGCTCAAAGCGATTGGCATCGCCGTCGCGTTGTGGATTGGCGCGTGGGTTTTGCTCGGTCAAGCCTATCCGGATTTTGTGCAGAACTTTGAGGTCAAGCCAAACGAGTTTACCAAAGAGCAAGCGTATATCAAAAACAATATCGTGCTCACGCGTCAGGCATACGCCCTCGATGGCATCCAGGACGCACCCTACCCCGCCGACGACGCGCCCTCGCCGCAAGACATGCAACGCAACACCGACACGATCAACAACATTCGCCTCGCCGATTATCGCCCGCTTTTGCAAACGTACGATCAGATTCAAACGATTCGCACGTACTATGATTTCATAGACGTGGATGTTGATCGGTACACGATCAATGGCAAGTACCGGCAAACGATGATTAGCGCGCGCGAACTTGCGCTGAACAAATTGCCGGAAAAAGCCCAGACCTGGGTCAACCTGCATTTGCTCTACACGCACGGCTACGGCGTCGCGCTCTCGCCGGTCACCGAATTCACCGCCGATGGGTTGCCCAGTCTGCTCGTCAAGGACATTCCGCCGACCGGCACGATTCCCATCACGCGCCCCGAAATTTATTTCGGCGAGCAAACATCGAGTTACGTGTTCGTCAAAACCAAAGAAAAAGAATTCGATTATCCCAAGGGCGATGAGAACGCCTTTACCACGTACACCGGCAAAGGCGGCGTGCCGATTGCGACGATTGGCGATCAATTGATGTTCGCGTTGCGCTTTGGTGATTTCAACATCATGCTCACCGACGCGCTCACCGCCGACAGTCGTGTGATGTTCAATCGCAACATTCAAACGCGCATCGGTCGCATCGCGCCGTTCCTGCGTCTCGACCAAGACCCGTATCTCGTCATCGCCGATGGTCGCCTGTATTGGATTCAGGACGCGTACACGATTTCGGAACGGTATCCGATCAGCGAACATTTCGACGCGCGCACCAATTACATTCGCAACTCGGTCAAGATAGTGATTGACGCGTACGATGGCACGACCGACTTGTTCATCGCCGAGCCGGACGAACCGATTCTCAAAGCGTACCGCGCAATCTTTCCCGCGCTCTTCAAGCCGATGGATCAACTGCCCGCTTCCCTGCGCGCGCACTTGCGTTATCCCGAAGACCTGTTCTCGATTCAAGCCGCGATGTATCGCACGTACCACATGCAAGACGCCCAGGTGTTTTACAACAAAGAAGACTTGTGGGCGATTGCGAATGAATCCACCGACGGCAAAGCGCAACCGATGGAACCGTACTATGTGATCATGCGTTTGCCCGGCGAGACGAAAGAAGAGTTTATGCTGATGCAACCGTTCACGCCGGCGCAAAAGCAAAACATGATCGCGTGGCTCTCGGCAAAAAGCGATGGCGAAGATTACGGCAAGCGGCTCGTCTATCGTTTCCCCAAGGACAAACTGATTTACGGTCCCGAACAAATTCACGCGCGCTTGAACCAGGATCCCAAAATTTCGTCCGAGTTGACCTTGCTCAATCAACGCGGCAGTCGCATCGTATGGGGCAACTTGCTCGTCATCCCGATTGAAAAATCGGTGTTGTATGTGCAACCGATGTACCTGCTCGCCGAGCAATCACAGATTCCGCAATTCAAACGCGTCGTCGTCGCCACGTCGAACAATATCGTGATGGAAGATTCGCTCGCGAACGCGCTGACCCGCGTGTTCGGCGCGAGTCCCGCACCCATCGTCACCGCGCCCGGCACATCAACGCAACCGACCACGACTACACCCTCCAACGCCACCGTCGCCGACCTGGTCAAGCAGGCGAACGAACGCTACACCAAAGCGCAGGACGCGCTCAAGACCGCCGACTGGGCAACCTACGGCAAAGAGATGCAGGAACTGCAAAAGGTTTTGAATCAGTTGAGCCAGTTGACCGGACAGAAATAGTCCGCGTGCGCCGGTCTGTCATACCCTGATCGGTCAATCAACTCTACTATTCAACATGGTAGAGTTGATTTTTTTATCCACGCCTTGACCATGCCCGGCTTATTCGGTAGAATGAAAATAATTCGATGGCGCACGCTCAATCATCGAATCTGGAAAGTGAATTCGGCAGAGTGAACCAAGACATCACGGGAACGTTGATTGAACTTGGCGCGGCAGTCGTCGGGTTGGCACTGCTCGCTCGCGTGGCTAGTCGCTGGGGCTTTTCCGCGATTCCGTTGTATCTGCTCGCGGGTCTCGCGTTTGGCAACGGCGGCCTGTTGCCACTCCATTTGAGCGAAGGGTTCATTCACATTGGCGCGGAAATCGGCG
>CAZPIR010000359.1:0-4642 GCA_964586085.1 uncultured Anaerolineaceae bacterium
GGTTTGGGCATCAACATGATCACCCTGCTCGCGCTGTCACTCGCCGTCGGCTTGGTGATTGACGACGCCATCGTCGTCCGCGAAAATATCTTTCGCCACATGGAACGCGGCGAAACGCCGAAGGAAGCCTCGGCAAACGGCACAAACGAAGTGTCGCTGGCGGTGCTCGCCATGACCTTGACCGTGCTCTCGGTGTTCCTGCCCGTCGCGTTTGCGACCGGCATGATCGGCATTTTCTTCCGCGAGTTTGGTCTGGTCATTTCCGCCGCCGTCGCCATTTCCCTGTTCGAAGCGTTCACAATGGCGCCCATGCTCTCGGCGTACTTTTTCCAACAACGCAAACCGAAACCCGGACACGAAGAAGACGAGACGCAAACGAAACTAGGTTGGCTCGACCGAGGGTATCGCAACACGTTAGCATTGGGTCTCAAGCACAAGGTCATCAGTGCCATCATCGGCGCGGCAGTGTTTGCTTCGATTTTTGGTCTCGCCGGTTTTGTGCAAATGTCGTTCCTGCCCACGATTGACAGCGACACATTCAACATCAGTTTGCTTCTGCCCCCCGGCACGCCGCTCGCACAAACCGATGCGGCGGCACGCCAAATCGAAGTGAAACTCAAAGAGATTCATGATGTCAAAGATGTCTTTGTCACCGTCGGCAGTTCGAGCGCGCCCGAACGTGCGACCTTTTCGGTCAAGATGAACGAAAGCGGTTTGCTGACGCTCGCCGAACCGGCGATTCGCGAGAAATTTACCGGTATCTCTGGTTTAGCATTTTCCTTTAGCACAGGCATGGGCGGCACCGCTACGAGCGTAACAGGTCGCCCCATCGTACTCAATGTCAACACCACCGGCTCGCTCGAAGAGTTGGAGCAGGTATCCAAACAAGTGATGGACGCGATTGCCGATGTGCCTGGTCTCGTTGACCTGGATCGCAGTTCGCAACCGGGCAAGCCGGAAATGCACGTGGACGTGGATCGCAATCGCGCATCGCGTGTGGGTCTGAGTACCGCGATGGTCGGCGCGACCGTGCGTACGTTGGTGAACGGGCAAACCGCGTCGCGTTACCGCGAACCTGGACGCGAAGCCGATATCGTCGTGCGTCTGCGTCCCGAAGACCGCTCGCGGCTCAACGATATTCTCTCGCTCACGCTCACCTCGACAACCGGGCAACAAGTGCCGCTACAAAATGTCGCCTCGATTTCATCGTCTATCGGTCCAACCTCGATTCGGCGTTTGAATCGTCAACCGCAAATCGTCGTCGGCGCAAACTTTGTTGGGCGACCGCAAGGCGCGGTGTCGAACGATGTGCGCGCACGGCTCGATAAACTGCAACTACCGCCGGGCGTGACAGTCAGTTTCGGCGGTCAAACGCAAACCATGCAAGAGTCGTTTGGCTCGCTCTTGTTCTCGATGATGTTGTCGGTCGTGTTCGTCTACATGGTGCTCGCATCCCAGTTCGGCTCGTTCACGCAACCGATCGTGTTGATGTTGGCGCTACCCTTGTCCATCATCGGCGCGTTCCTCGCGTTGCTGATCGTGGGTTTCGCGTTCGACATGACCGCGATGATCGGCATCATCCTGTTGATGGGCTTGGTGACGAAAAACTCGATCTTGCTTGTGGACTTTACGAATGATCTCCGCAAACGCGGCATCAGTCGTGACGAAGCATTGCTCATCGCGGGTCCGATTCGTCTACGCCCAATCCTGATGACGACCTTGTCGTTGATCCTGGGTATGCTCCCGGTCGCGCTTGGCTTGGGTTCGGGTGGCAGTTTCCGCGCGCCGATGGCGGTCGCCGTGATTGGCGGCTTGATTACCTCGACGGTGCTGACCCTGCTTCTCGTGCCGGTCGCGTACAGCATCATGGATGCGCTTGTCAGTCGCGTGACGCGTCGCCAAGAAACCGCGTCAGCCGTGCAAACCAGTTCCGCCTCACTCCCCGCCGAATAAAATCACTCAAAAAAATCCGCGA
The DNA here is from genome assembly GCA_964586085.1 of uncultured Anaerolineaceae bacterium. Taxonomy (GTDB): domain Bacteria; phylum Chloroflexota; class Anaerolineae; order UBA4142; family UBA4142; genus JACRBM01. The sequence continues at coordinate 1,976 of CAZPIR010000359.1, forward strand.
GCCGAAATTGGCTCGCGGATTTTTTGACACACAACGCGGCGTCGGTTAAAATACCGAAGCCGTATGATTTTCCCTCTCGTCTTTGTCACTGGATTTGTGCTCGCGCTTGTCCTCACGCCGCTCGCGATTCGCCTTGCCGAACGCACCGGCGCGCTGGCGTTGCCGGACGCGCGCCGCAACCATGCCCACCCCATGCCGCGTCTGGGCGGCGTGCCGCTCTGTCTCGCGTTTCTCGGCGCGCTCGGCGTTTCGTTGTTGTACCCGCGCACCGACCCGTACGAGCCGGCACGTTTGCTTGGCGTGGCGGTTGGTTGCGTGCTAATGTTGTTGGTCGGTATCTACGACGACTATCGCGAGTTGGGCGCGACGCCGCAACTTGGCGCGCAGTTGATCGCGAGCGGCATCGCGGTGGCAGCGGGTGTGCTCGTCAAGGAAATCCAAAATCCGTTTGGCGGCATGTTTCAACTCGATCTTTGGATTGCCGTGCCGTTCACTATTTTCTGGCTGACCGGGATGATGAACACGATCAACTGGCTTGATGGCGCGGACGGCTTGGCGGCCGGCGTCGTGGTCATCGCAAGCGGCGTGATGTTCATTCACAGCTTCCGCGAAGCGCAGTACTCGATCTCCTTTCTCGCGCTCGCGCTCGCTGGCGCGTCGCTCGGATTTTTGCCGTACAACTTTTACCCCGCGCGAATTTTCATGGCGGGCGGCGCGCTCGTCCTGGGTTACGCGCTCGGCACCATCTCGACGATTGGCGGCGCCAAGGTCGCGACCGCGCTCCTCGTTCTGTTCATCCCGATTCTCGATGTGGCGTGGCAGATCATTGCGCGCCTGCGCGCTGGCAAATCGCCGTACGCGGCAGATCGCGGGCATTTGCATTTTCGTTTGATTGACCTGGGTTTGCCACAACGCGTGATCGTTTTGCTGTATTATTTTTCGACCGCGCTGTTCGGCGCGCTCGCATTGTTGCTTCCGCTCGGCGTGTACAAATTGATCGCGATGATTTTTATCGGCGTCGGCGTTATCTTGGCAATTCTCGAAATCGTGCGCGTGCAAACCAATAAAAAACCGCGAGCCTAACTCGCGGTTTTGTGTTTTCGATCAACGTCGTCGGTCGCGATCATCGCCCCGAATCAACAGCGTCAGCACAAAACTGACCACGCCAATCACCAGCGCGCCGAGAAACGCCGCCGTGAAATCGGCAACGCGAAACGCAATGCCGAATTGTCCGGCAAGCCACGCGGTCAGCCCCAGCATCAGCGCGTTGATCACAAAGATAAACAGACCCAGGGTCAATGCGACGAACGGACACGTGAGCAAGGTCAACACCGGGCGCACGAGCGCGTTCACCAAACCGAACAGGAACGCGACGAGCGCAATCGTCGTCCAGTCGCCCTCGAACGAAATGCCCGGCACAAAACGCGTCGCGGCGTACAGACCGAGCGCATTGATAATTAGTCGAACCAGAATGTGACGCATAGTTTCCTCACATAACAAGGGCGACCACGCGGGTCGCCCCTATGATTTTATTCTCCGCGCAACTTGCGAATCGCATCATCCACGCTCAACTCGCCGCGCGCAATCGCGTCGAGAATCGCTTGTCGTTCCGACGAACCTTCGGCGGGAGCGCGCGGTTGCGGCGGCGCGGCGACCGGCTCTTCGCGTCGTGTGCGTTCGTGGTCGCGTTCATGCCGACGATGATGGCGCTTGACCCGCGCCTCGACGCGCACGTTGCCCAGCGAGCGCGTGACATTCTCGCGCACCTCGTCCGCGATGCGCCGACCGAATGCGCCCCAATCTTCGCCTTGCCAATGTTCGCGATGTTCAACGCGCACACGTTCCGGTGTGCCGCCATTGAAAACCAGGTCGCCCCGCGTAGACTCGGCTTGCATTTTCACTTCACCGGTTCCGAGTGTGCCGCGCAAGTGGCTGTCGTCTTGCTCGATGACCTTGACCGCGCCGCTCACCATCAAATCGCCGCGCAATGCGTCGAGTTCGATTTCGGCGTTCGAGCCTTCGGGCAGACGAATCACCACATCACCGTCCGCGCGCAACTTCAATTCGGCGACCTGGGCGAACGTGAGCACCGCGTCGCCTTCAACATCTTGCGCGTCCACCACGCCGCGCAACTCGGATGCCGCAAAATCGCCGCCGACGCGCTCGATGGTCAGGCGTCCTTCGAGTTCGCGCACGGTTACATCGCCATCCACATCGCCGAGCGTGAGCGCGCCACGCACACCACGCACCGCGAGATCGCCGTCGAGTGTTTTGATGTTCGCCGTGCCGAGATTGCCGATGCTCGCATCGCCATCAATCGTCTCGACCTGCATTTGCTCGACGCCACGCAGAGCCACATCGCCGTCCCAGGTTCCCTGCCCGGTCAACGATTGCACATCCTTGGCAACGAGCGCGCCATTCACCTCGCGCGCGACGACCTCGCGCAATTCGCGCAAGACCACATCGCCCACGTTCGCCATTTCGACGCGCCCACGCACACCCTCGACGCGCACATCGCCATCGCAATCCGTAATCAACACCGTCGCCGAGCGCGGCACGCGCACGGACACGCGATCCAGGTCTTGGACAAAAATCGTGTTGCCCTCTTGACGCGCCTCACCATCCACCGCAACGGTCTGGGCTTCATCCCAGCCCATGACCGTCACC
>CAZPIR010000360.1:0-4641 GCA_964586085.1 uncultured Anaerolineaceae bacterium
TTGGGTATTGTGCAACAGGTTGAAACCTAGCCGGTGAGTCTTTTGTGATGTTCTTGTTTTTCTTGGTACATTTGCGTATCGGCTCGGCGTAGTGCATCGTTCAGCGTACTGCCAGGTGATGTTGTCGCAATCCCAATCGAGAGAGACAAGGGCTGGTTGGGATATTGGGTGTTGTGCGCTTGCAATTGCAGGGTGCGTTGAAAATGCGGACGATCAGCAATGTTGGCGGGGGGAGTAAAAGGGAGCGCGCTACAGAGTATGTTGCCGTTCGGTTCGGCGACGGGGAGATTGGCATATTGGGAATTTTGCTGGACCACACGGGCAAGCAATGCGTGGCACGCTGTTAAATCATTATTTTGGATTTGGGGGAGGAGTGCGAACGTGGACAAGAGCAAGTGCGAATGTTCGAGGAGGTCTTGATGGGTGCTTGCCACCATGTGCGCGAGTTGTAACGCATCGGTTTCAACCTGGCGAATATCACGCTGGCGTTGTTGCAAATCGAAATAGAAAATCAACCCCAGCATTGGCAAAACAGCAATGAGGATCAGCAAAAACAAACGCGTACGCAGACTAGCGAATAGTCGAATTAACCAAGCCATAAGGTCTGGATAAACAAGCGTGAACGACCAAGGTTTTATCTAGCAAGCCGATTAAATCGAAGACTGTTTTTAAAAAAGTTACTACGATTCATTATACAAAATCGTCTTGGGTTTGGCAAAAGTGTCTTGCCCCGGTTTTTATTATTTGCCATTTGGCATTTGTTCATTTATAATTGCCCCAACATCGCTTGTGGAGGTATAAACACCGATGAGAATTCTAATTACTGGCGGCGCGGGATTGATCGGCTCGCATCTGTGCGATTATTTCATTGCGCGCGGCGATGAAGTCATCGCGATGGACAATTTCATCACCGGCAGTCCCGACAACATCGCCCAGTTGCAAGGTCATCCGCGTTTCACATTGATCCGCCAAGACGTGACGGAACACATCCGCATCGAAGGCTACCTCGATGCGGTTCTGCATTTCGCGTCCCCGGCGAGTCCCGTGTCGTACATGGCGTACCCGATTCAAACGCTCAAGGTGGGCGCGCTCGGTACGCACAAGGCGTGCGGCTTGGCACGCGCCAAGGGCGCGCGCTTTTTGCTCGCGTCCACGTCCGAAGTGTACGGCGACCCGCTCGTGCATCCGCAAACCGAAGACTATTGGGGCAACGTCAACCCCACCGGTCCGCGCGGGGTGTACGATGAAGCCAAACGTTTCGCCGAGGCGATGACGCTGGCGTATCATCGCGCGCACAATGTCGAGACGCGCATCGTTCGTATTTTCAACACGTACGGTCCGCGCAATGCGCTCGACGACGGGCGTGTGGTGCCCAACTTTATCGGGCAGGCGATTCGCGGCGAACCATTGACGGTGCATGGCGACGGCTCGCAAACGCGCTCGTTCTGCTATGTGAGTGACACGGTCGAAGGCATTGCGCGCTTGCTCGACTCGAACGAACGGATGCCGGTCAACATTGGCAATCCGAACGAGACGACGATTCTCACGTTCGCCGAGAAAATTAATGCGCTGACCGGCAACAAGGGTGGCATTGTCTTTCGTCCGCGCGGCGTGGATGATCCTGGTCGTCGATGCCCGGACATTACGAAAGCGAAAACGATCCTGGGTTGGGAACCGCAAGTCAAACTCGACGATGGTCTCGAACAGACGATTGCGTATTTCTCGAAAAAGATTCAAGGCAAGTAGTTTGTTGGTTGATTAGTTGGATGGATGGTTAGCTGGTTTGTGTAACTAACGAACGATCCAACTAATCAACGATCCAGCTAATCATGTTTACCGCACGACAAGATTATAGACTTGCCGGACTCGCGCTCGCGATTATTCTTGTCGCGGGCGCGTTGATTGCTCTGCCCACGTCGAATGCGTTGGTGGTGGTGGGCGGTGTATTGGCTCTGCTCGCCATTGCGCGCTGGCACGAGCTGGCATTGTACGCGCTCGTCTTTGCCGTGCCGTTCGGCTCCTGGTTTCCGATTCAGGTCAGCGTGGCGAACGTGACCGCGGTGGATTTACTCGTCGTGTTGTTGATTGTGTTGTGGCTCGCGCGCATGATCGCGGTCGAGCATCGCATCGCCATCCGATTTCCGGCATTGACGTTCCCGTTCGTCTTGTTCCTGTTTGCGGCTCTGCTCTCGACGTTGGGCACGACCTCGCTCGAGTACTCGCTCAAAGAGTTGGTCAAGTGGTTTGAAATGTTCGCGCTCTATCTTTACGTCGCGAACACACTCGACGAAAATAAATTGCCGCGATTGCTCGCGGTCATGTTTCTCGCCGGTTCCGCCGAAGCCGCGATTGGCATTTACCAATTTATTTTTCGCTGGGGTCCCGAAGGATTTTTATTGTTCGGGCGATTCATTCGCGCGTTCGGCACGTTCGAGCAACCGAATCCGTTCGCGGGCTATCTCGCGCTCATCATTCCGGTTGCGCTCGGTGTGGTTGTGGCAGTGTTCAGTATTCAGATTTCGGTGTTCAGTAAAATGAATCGTCAAAAACTGAATACGGAATACTGGTTACTGATTATTGGCGTGAGTGCACTCGTTGTCATGCTCGCCGCTGTCGCGATGAGCTGGTCGCGCGGTGCGTGGATTGGTGTCGCGGCGGGGATGATCGTTGCGGTGATTGTGCAGAGTCGGCGCGCCTTCATCGTGTCGAACGTCGCCGCGCTGGCGTTGATCGTCGTCGCGTTCATGGGCAGTCTCAACCTCATTCCGCCCGTCATCGCGGAACGTTTCAGCGGCATCGCGGATTATTTCGGCATCTTTGATGTGCGCGGCGTCAAAGTGGACGATGCGAATTTCGCCGTTGTCGAACGGATGGCGCATTGGCAGGTAGCGCTGGACATGTTCACCGAGCATCCTGCGTTTGGCGTGGGCATTGGCAACTATGCGCCGGTGTATCCCGAGTACGCTCTGCCGCGCTGGAGCGACCCGCTCGGTCACGCGCACAATTATTATTTGAACATCGCCGCCGAGACCGGCGCAATCGGTTTGCTCGCGTATCTGATTTTGTGGGCGAGCGCGTTGTGGCAAGCGTGGCGTGCTATTCGTGTGTCCCAGGGCTGGATGCGTGGTGTTGCCGCTGGGTTGCTCGGTATGATCGTCGCGCTCTCGCTCCATAATGTATTCGATAATTTATTTGTGCACGGTATGACGGCGCAGGTCGGTATTGGGCTGGGAATCATTGCGGGGATGGCGGATAACCGATAGCGAATTGCCATTCGCTGTATTTCTGGAGGATTTTTTGTTGTCGAAATTAATGATGTTGGTGTCTAATCGTCCCGCCGAGTTTACGCGCTTTTTGAAATTTGCGACGGTCGGCGGGATTGGCGCGCTCGTGGATTTTGGTGTGCTCAATTTGCTCGTCCTGGGTTTTGATATTCCCAAAGAATATGCCAACATCGTTTCGGTGAGTTGCGCGATTGTTAGTAACTTTACGTGGAATCGTTTGTGGACGTACCCCGAATCGCGCGAGCGACCTTTGCATACCCAGTTCGGACAATTCGCGCTTGTCAACCTGGTTGGCTTGGGCATCAATCAAGTTGTGTTTCTTGTGACCGACGCGTTGATTTTTGGTCCACTCTTTCCGCATCCGCTTGATTACAATGTCGCGAAAGCAACGGCGATTCTCGTCGTCTTGTTCTGGAATTTTTTCGTCAACCGCCGATTCACCTACAAGGGAATCTAATTGCTAGTCGCGTAGTCTGAGTCGTGTGGTCATTCGATCATCCGACTACGCGATCACAAGACTAGACGACTATGCGGCTAACGATTGGAATAGATTTTACCTCTGCTGTGCGCGAGCGTGCTGGGATTGGTCGGTACGCTCGCGAGTTGATTCGTGCGCTCGCCCGACTCGACCGTGACAATCGCTACGTCCTCTTTGTGCCGCGCGACGCGCACGACGAATTGCTCCGTTTCGATTGGTCGCCGAATTTTCAAATTGTCCGCGCGCCCTTGACCGAACGCTACCTTGCCGCGTTGTGGCACAAGTTTCGCGTGCCGCTGTTTGTCGAAGCATTCACCGGGCGCGTGGATGTTTTTTATTCGCCGGATTTTTTATTGCCCCCGACCCGCGCGCGCCGCACACTCGTCACGATTCACGATCTCTCGTACGTGCGCGTGCCCGAATGTTTCCCCGCGCCTCTGCTTGCGTACCTCAATCGCGCCGTGCCCCGCGCCCTCGCGCGCGCCGACCTGGTGCTTGCCGACGCAGACAGCACGCGCCGCGATGTGAATGACGTGTATCGCGTGCCGCTCGATAAAATCAAAACGCTCTACTCTGGCGTTGATCCATGTTTCAATCCCAGCATCGCACCCGAATCGCAAGCGCGCGTGCGCGAGTTGACGCAGGGTAAACCGTACTTGCTCGCGGTCAGCACGATTCAGCCGCGCAAGAATTATTCCAGGTTGATTGAAGCATTTGCGAAAATTGCGAATAGCGAATTAGGAATTGCAAATTCGCAATTCGCGATTCGCAATTCGCGCTTGGTCATTGCCGGACATCGCGGTTGGATGTACGAGGATGTGTTTCAAACGGTTGAGCGATTGGGTTTGCAGGATCGCGTGATCTTTCCAAACTTTTTTG
>CAZPIR010000361.1:0-4640 GCA_964586085.1 uncultured Anaerolineaceae bacterium
GTGACGGCCCGCATGGATACGCCCTATGTCCGCCAGTACATGGAAGACCGCGAGATTACCGCATGGTTCTTGCTCGATCTCAGTCCCTCGATTGATTTCGGCACGGTCAACGCGCTCAAGCGTAGTCTGTTGATTGATTTCACGACGATTCTCGCGCGTCTGCTCACGCGTCAGGGCAATCGTGTCGGCGCGATCTTTTTCAACGGCAAAGAACAAATCGTCGTGCCGGCGCATGGTGGACGCGAACATGTGTTACGCATGATCAACGATCTGCTCGCGCAACCGAAATTGCCGCAAGCGCCAATGACGAACCTTGCCGCTCTGCTCGAAAAAGCCGGGCGCACCTTGCAACGTCGCTCACTCGTGTTCATCGTGTCCGATTTCATTTCGACGCCGGGCTGGGAAACGCCGCTCAACCTGCTTGTGCAGAGGCACGAGACCTTGGCGATTCGCCTGTTTGATCCGCGTGAGATTGATTTGCCGGACATGGGCTTGGTCGTGATGGAAGACTCGGAAACCGGCGAACAACTTTTCATTGACACGAGCGACCGCAAATTTCGCGAACGCTTCAAGCAAGCCGCGCAAAAACGCGAGTACGAAATGAACGTGCATTTCCGCCGCGCGGGGGTGGATGCGCTCCAGGTTTCAACCGAAGATGATCTCGTGCGCGAGATTGTGCGCTTTGCGATGCTCCGCAAACAACGCAAACAAGTCGCGGGCGTCAAGATAGGATAATGAATCAATGATCCAATTTGCCAATGTGGCAATGGACCAAAATAGAATCTGTTGTTTGGTGCATTGACTCATTAATGAATTGGCTCATTGTTTTTGAGGTGGTTTGATGATATTTCTGTGGCAACAAGCACTGTGGTTGTTATTGCTCGTGCCGGTGTTGATTGTGCTGTATCTCATCGCGCAACGTCGCCGCGCCAAGTATGCGTTGCGTTACGCGAGTCTCTCGCTCGTCAAAGAAGCGATGGGACGCGGTCCGGGTTTTCGACGTCACATTCCGTCGCTTTTGTTTTTGATTGCGATCACGGTGATGATTCTCGCGCTCTCGCGTCCAGTGTCCGTGGTGACTCTGCCGACCCAGGAAGGCACGATCATTTTGACGATGGACGTATCGGGCAGTATGGCGGCGGACGATGCCAAGCCGGATCGAATGGAAGCCGCCAAAGCCGCCGCGCGCACATTCGTCGAGCGGCAACCGGCAACGGTCAAGGTCGGGATTGTTTCGTTCAGCGACAATGCGTTCGTCGTGCAAGCGCCGACGACGGACAAGGACGCGGTGATAGCGGCGATCAGTCGTTTGCAACCGCAACGCGGCACGGCGATTGGACGCGGCATCCTCACTTCGCTCGATGCGATTTCCGAATCGCTCGAACCCGATGAACCGGATTTCACGCAACGACCCAGTCGCCAACAATTCGGTCCGCCGCCCACGCCGACCCCGACGCCGACGCCCTTGCCGAAAGGACAGTACGTTACAGCCGTCGTCGTGTTGTTGAGTGACGGCGAGAGCAATGTTGGACCCAACCCGCGCGATGTGGCGCAAACCGCGGCAGATCGTGGTGTGCGCGTCTATACGATTGGGCTGGGCAAACCCGAAGGCACCGTTTTGCATGTGCAAGGGCGTCAGGTGCGCGTGCGTTTGGACGAAGCCGTGCTCAAGTACATTGCCGAGCAGACGGATGCCGAGTACTATGCCGCCGCCGATGAAAAAGAATTAAAAGCCGTGTACGACAAGTTGACGACGCGCATGGTGTTCCGCGCTGAGAAAACTGAAATCACGGCGGTACTCACGGCGATTGCCGCGGCGTTCTCCTTGCTCGCCGGTTTTCTCTCACTCGTGTGGTTCAACCGGTTGCCGTAAAAGAGTTGTGTGTTATAATCCGTACCGTTTTTGGCGGTACGGATTTTTTATTTGCGGAGAAGTTGGCGCGTGAAGTACTTGCGAATTTTTTTTCTGCTTGTGATTAGTGTGATGGCGTTGTCTTCCATCGCGCTCCTCATGCCGAAAGACGGCGACCCCCTTTTCAAATCGTTGGCGAAACCATTTGCGAATCAAGCCGAGCGTCGGCGCGAAGCGCGGCGCCACACGGATGCCCAGTTTATTCAGCGCATTGATCCCGGGTTGAACGCGAATCGCGTGAATGTGTTGTTGTTCGGGTACGGCGAGACGCACGAACCGCCGGTCACCGAGCGTGCGATTATCGGCTCGTTCACCATCATTTCGTACGATGTGCGCACCGGGCAAATCTATTTGATTTCGATGACGCACGACATTCGCGCGCCCGAAGTCGAACGCGCGTTGGCGGCAAAGGGGCAAGCCACGCACGCGCTCAAGATGGATCGCGCGTACGATGTCGGCGGGTTTACGTTGATGCGCGAGATGATCGAAAAAGCGAGCGGTCTGGTGATGGATTATCAAATCGTGTTCAAGGACAGTTTGATTCAACGTTTGGTAGATCAAGTGTTTGGCGGCATTCAAGTGGATGTGCCGATGGAATTTGCGGTACAACCGTTTTACCTCGACGGCGAAAAATATCCGATTGGCGTTTTTCCGCAAGGCAAGCAAACGCTCACCGGGCGTCAGGTGATTCAATTCATCAAGACCGTGCCACTCGTCGAAGCCGAGTATGATCCTGCGCTCGAACACAACAAACGCAAGCATTTGGTTTTGCAATCCTTGCTTCAAGCGGCGAACACGCAAAGTAGTCAGCGCGATTTTTGGTTGCGGCTGTTTTCCTTTGTGCAGAGCGAACTTGCGTCGGGCAGTGTTGTGATGGATTTTGACCCGACACCGCTGGTTGTGGACAACCTGGGTTACATCTTGACGAACCTGGATAAACTGCTCGCGCAGAGATCGAGCGCGATGCCACTGCCGGAAATTCAGCGCGCGACGTACATTGTGGACTCGGCGAATGGCGATGGCGGCGTGCAGTGGATTAACGCGAATCAGGACGCGAATTCGATTACGCGCCGTGACATCGAGACCAAGGTGTACCCGAACCTGGATTACGAAATTCCGATTGACGCAAATCCGTACGGCAACCTTGCGCGCGAGTATTGGACTTCGGTGCGGACGATGGTGCGGCGCACCTTGAATGGCGAACCTTTGCAAGACCCCGTAGAGACGGAGCAATAAAATGCTAACTGGTTTCGATCATTTCATCGTATTGGCCAACGATCTGGATGAGGCGAGCCAATCATTTCGCCGGCTCGGTTTCGATGTGCGGGCGGGCGGAGAGCATCCGGCGTTCGGCAGTCACAACGCGCTCATCGCGCTTGCGGATGGCGCGTACCTCGAACTCGTCGCGTTCAAAAATCCCGCGCTCGCCGAAAAATCGTTTTGGCGCGACGGTGTGCGGCGTGTGCGTGTCGGCGAAGGGTTTGGCGGATTTGTGCTCGGCTCGAAAAATCTGGATGAAGACATTTTGCAAATCAAGCAACGCGGCGTCGCGTACGATGCGCCGCAAGCTGGCGCGCGTGTGCGTCCCGATGGTCAGCGCGTCGAATGGCACACGGCGATGTACGATGGTTCGCCGACCGGCGCGCTGCCGTTTCTGATTCAGGACGACACGCCGCGCGACATTCGCATCGAAAAACCGCAAACCGGTTTGGGTAGTCGTACGCGTGCCAAGGAAATTGTCGTCGTCGTCAAAAATGCGATGACGGCGCGTGATCGTTATCATGCGTTGTTGAACGTCGAGCCGCGTCGCGTGCACAACAAGGAATCGGATGTTGAAGGATTTCGTTTCACACTTGATTGGGGAAGCATTGTCCTGGCGCAACCGACGCGCGGCGGCAACACGATGATGGAGCAGTTGACTAAGCGCGGCGAAGGATTGTTCGCGCTCGCTCTGCAAGTGGACAGTTGGGGCTGGGAACGGCAACAGATGCGCGCGCAGAATGTGCAATTTGAAAATGAAGAGAACGGATTTTTTATTTTGCCGGGTGAGGCGTGTGGGGCGAGGATTCGGATTGTAGGGAACGCCGGCGCGTGAGCGAAAAAGCGTGTTATAATTGGCTTGAGGTGATGGGATGACACCAAAAGAATTGGAAGCGCTGATCGAGCGTGCCGATCAAGCCGGCGTGCGTTTGGAAATCGTGGGCGGTGTGCCGATGTGGGAAGCGTTTCCGGCGGTCAAGCATCAGGAAGCGATTGACCGCATTCGCGCAACGCTCAAGCCGAGTGTGTCCGAAAATTCCGGCTGTGGCTGTTTTCATTATGCAGACATTTATATTCAATTCCCGGATGGCTCGCTCAAACGACCGGACGTTTCGATTTTTTGTCAGCGTCCCGCAGAAGACGAGCACGCGGTAACGCTTGTGCCCGAAGCGGTGATTGAAGTGATTAGCAAGGGCTATGAAGCCAAAGACATTGAAATCGCGCCGTACTTTTATCTCGCGCAAGGCGTCAAGGATGTGGTGATCTTTGACCCGTACACCTTGCTTGTGCTCCACGCGCGGCGTGATGGGCGCAAACACTTGATGTCGCCGACGCTGATTCAGTTTGAGTGCGGGTGCGAGTGTCAGGTTTGAGGTAGCCCCAGGTTTGATGGAACGGTGGGCATATATCAATAAAAATTCTGGCGAGAGTTGAACCCTCGCCAGAATTTTTTATCATGTCTGTGCGT
>CAZPIR010000362.1:0-4627 GCA_964586085.1 uncultured Anaerolineaceae bacterium
GAATGAGAATGCGCGGGTCTTTGAGGATGACGCGCGCAATCGCGAGGCGTTGTTTTTCGCCGCCACTCAACCGATAACCGCGCTCGCCAACAATCGTTTCGTACGCCTGCGGCAGTTTCGCGATAAAATCGTGAATGTTCGCCGCGCGCGCCGCATGTTCGATTTCGTCCTGGGTCGCATCGGGCTTGGCATACAACAAATTCGCGCGCACAGTATCGTGGAACAAATAGGTCTCTTGCGTAACCATGCCGACCTGGTGCGCGAGCGATTCGAGCGTCACGGTGCGCAAATCGTGTCCGTCAATCAACACGCGCCCTTCGCTTGGATCGTACAAACGCGGGACGAGATACGTGATTGTCGTCTTGCCCGCGCCGCTCGGACCGACGAGCGCGACAAGTTGACCCGCCGTGATCTGCAAATTCAGGTCGCGCAAAGCATAACGACGTGTCGGCACAAAAGACGGCATCGGGGCGGCATTCGCTTCGGTCGCCGGTCGCTCGTCGTTGGTCGCTTCGAGATACGAAAACGACACGCCTTCGAAACGCACCTCGCCGCGCACACGCGACAATTCAAGCGCATCCGGCGCATCTGCCACTTCGACCGGCAGATCGAGCATCTCGAACACACGCTCGAACGAGACCATCGAAGTCGCAAAGTCCACGCGCGCATTCACGAGCGCAACGACAGGATTGTACAGTTGACCCAGATACGCGGCGAATGCCACAATCGTGCCAATCGTAAACGCATCCTGAAGCACAAAGACGCCACCCAACCACCACACACCCGCCGTGCCGAGCGCGCTAATCAAGCTCATGCCCAAAAAGAACCATCGCCCGATCAGGGCTTGACGCACGCCAATGTCGCGCACCTGGTCGGCGCGTTCACCAAAACGGGACACTTCGTCGCGTTGACGACCAAATAATTTGACGAGTAACGCGCCGCTCACGTTGAGCGTCTCATTCATCATCGCATTCATCTTGCCGTTGAGATCGAGTTGTTGGTTGACGATTTCGCGCAACATGCGCGCGATGCGTCGCGACGGCAAAATAAAAACAGGCAGAGCGACCAACGCGACAACCGTGAGTCGCCATTCGAGCGAGAACATGATGATGAGCGTCATCGTCGCTTGAAACACGCTCGTGATGATCGAAAGCAAGGTGTTAGTGACAGCGCGTTGCGCGCCAATCACATCGTTGTTGAGCCGCGACATCAGTTCGCCGGTTTTGGTGTCGGTGAAAAAACGGAGCGACATTTTTTGCATGTGCGCGTACAACGATTTGCGGAGATCGGCAATGATGCCTTCGCCGACCCGGGAGATGAGCCAACGTTGGCCCGTGCCAATCAAACCATCGAGGAGCGGCAAACCAACCATCGCGAACGCGAGCAGATTGAGCCGCGCAAAATCCTTGTTGGGCAAGGCGTGGTCAATCATCTCGCGGAATAACAACGGTGGCATCAAGCCAATCAACGAGGAAATCAAAATGGCCAAGAGCGCGAGGGTGATCTTGAACGCGTACGGGCGCGCATACACCGCCACGCGTCGCATGAGGTCGCGCGTCGCGCGTGGTTTTTTTTGTTCGTCCGCGCGCACGAACGCCCACCAACTGGCGCCGGCTGAAACAGGTCCATGAAACATGATGCTTCATTCTACCACCACACGCTAGACGCCGTCAAACGCAAAAGCATTTGCCCGACACACTGTTAAAAATTTCAGCTGACGAAAAAAATCATTCGGCGCGAGATTGGAAAAACCGATTGTAAAAGTCGAGGGCGTGGAGGAGTTCGTGCTCGTCGAAATCGGGCCAGAAGGTCGGCGTCGAGTAGAACACGCCATGCGCTGATTGCCAGGGGAAAAAATTCGAGAGGCGTTGGTCGCCGCCGGTGCGAATGACCAAGTCCATATCACCCAGTCCGGCGGTGTAGAGATAACGATCAAAAAGTTCTTCGGTCAAAGCTTGGGGCGCGATGCCCTCGCGCATGATTTGCTGGGTCGCGCGCAAAATTTCCATACGCCCGCCATAGTTGAACGCCACGTTCAAGGTGTGCGCGCGATTGTCGCGCGTTGCTTCGAGCGCGCGCGTGACCTTGTCCGCAAGAACCGAGGGAATGCCTTCGAGCGAACCGCTGTGCATCAAGCGCACGCCCTCGCGCCGGAAATTTTCGGTCTCGCGGTCAATCACTTCGGCGAGCAATTCAAAAAAGCCCTCGACCTCGTCGCGGGGACGCCCCCAGTTTTCCGTCGAAAACACATAGAGCGTGACAACGTGAATGCCTTGCCGCGCACACGCATCGAGCGCGCGGCGCACGTTCAACGTTCCAAAGCGATGACCCTCGCGACGTGACAAACCACGCGCCTGCGCCCACCGTCCATTGCCATCCATCATAATACCAATGTGACGCGGCAAAAATTCAAATGCCTGCGGCTCGTCAATCGTCTTGGGTAACTGCATCAATGGCTCTTTCAACATCTATTTCTTCCAGCATCGCCGCTTTGCTCAAGTGAATAAAAAATTCGTGATTGCCGTCCGCGCCCTGAATCGGCGAAGCGCAGATGCCGCGCACACGCAATCTTTCGTCGCGCGCGCTCTGCGCGATCTTGGCGAGCACGGCACGATGTACGCGATGATCGCGCACGATGCCGCCCCGCCCTACCTGATCGCGCCCGGCTTCGAACTGAGGTTTGACGAGCGCGACAATTTCGCCTTGCTCTTGCAAAAATCGTTTGATTGCCGGCAGTAACAACGCAAGCGAAATGAACGAGGCGTCCATCGTGATAAGATCAATCGGTTCGGGCAAGGCTTCAAGATAACGCGCATTCACCCGATCCATCACGACGACGCGCACATCGGTGCGTAATTTCCACGCGAGTTGTCCGTACCCGACATCAATTGCGTACACACGCACCGCGCCGCGTTGAAGCAAGCAATCGGTAAACCCGCCAGTGGACGCGCCGATGTCCGCACAGATTTTTTCGCGCGGCTCGACGTGAAATGCATCAAGCGCGCCGGCAAGTTTCAATCCGCCGCGACTGACGTATGGCAATGGCGCACGCACAACAATCGTCGCGCCATCGGGCACGGCTTTGCCGGCTTGGGCGACCACTTGCCCATTCACCGTCACCTCGCCGGCAAGAATCAACGCTTGTGCGCGTTGCCGCGTTTCGGCGAGCGCACGTTCAACAAGCAGAACATCCAACCGTTTTTTTAGCACAGCGCAAAGATAAGCGGAACAAGGAAAATTGTCAAGGCAACGCATCGAAACGAATAAACGAATGCTTGGGTAATTCGTCTATTCGTTCTCATGCGTGGTTCACATTGACATTCGTTTGTTTCCGTGTATCATAGCCGCAATTGGAGGGCTGGGTGTTACTTTATCTGTTCAAGACCATGCGTCCGCGTCAGTGGACCAAAAATTTGCTCGTGTATCTGCCGTTCGTGTTCACGCTGAAACAGTACTGGCAACCATTCACGCCAAAGATGTACGAGATGCTCGCAACGGCAACCGCCGCATTCGTCTTGTTCTGCATCTTGTCCGGCGCGGTTTACATCATCAACGACTTGACCGACATTGATAAAGACCGGCGACATCCGCGTAAACGCTTTCGCCCGCTCGCGTCCGGCAAACTCAAAGCATCGCACGCGATTGTTGCGTTAGTCGTGCTCGTCGGCGTGTCCATCCCACTATCATTCCTGCTCGACTTTTGGTTCGGCGTGATCGCTTTGGCATATCTCGCGAACAATTTGCTCTATTCGTACGTGCTCAAAAACCAGGTCATCCTGGATGTGTTGAGCGTGTCCAGCGGATTTGTTTTGCGTGCCGTTGCGGGCGCGGCGGCAATCCATGTGCCGGCATCGCATTGGTTGTTTGTGTGCACCGCGCTTCTCTCGCTGTTCATTAGTTTCAGCAAACGTCGTCACGAATTATTACTGCTCGAAAACGACGCGACAAATCATCGCGCGGTGTTGAAAGAGTACACGCGCGAATTGCTCGACGAGATGATTGCCGTGACAACCGCCTCGTTCGTGATGGCGTACTCGCTTTATACATTCTCCGCCGAGAATCTGCCGCCGAATCGCGCGATGATGCTGACGATTCCGTTCGCATTATACATCGTGTTTCGTTTGCTCTATCTCGTCCATGTAAAAAAAGAGGGCGGCAGTCCGGAGGAAATGGTTTTGCGCGACAAGCCACTGTTCATTGCGCTTGTGTTGTGGGGTGTCGTCTCGCTCGCCATCTTGTATTTTTTTGGCAAGGTGTAAAACAAAACCTGGGAGTCAATGCTCCCAGGTTTTTTGATTACGTCGAGACGTTGCAGGCAACACTTTTACAATTATTGAAACCCGCCGCTCGTCGAAGCGAGCCCACGTTCGTTCGCAATTTTTTCCTCGTATCCGCTCGACCAGTACGCCCCAATCGGATCGGTAGGCACGCCCAACTCTTCGCGCACCTGCGCCAGCAACGGACGCACATCGTTGCGGAACGCGTCGGTCAAGATACGATGCGCCTCGATGATATTGCCTGCTTGTTGCGCTTGCTTCAATTTTGCTTGCGGTACAAGCAAGGCGCGCGCGTACGCTTCCTGGCAATTGAGCACCGAGTAGATCATCGGCGCGAGTTTGCCTTCGAC
>CAZPIR010000363.1:0-4623 GCA_964586085.1 uncultured Anaerolineaceae bacterium
TTTTCCCAAACTGTTTGAATCGCTTTGCGAATGTTCGTCGAGGTTTCGCCAATGCCGGTCATCTGGCAAATTTCGTCGGGGTCGAGTTTGGAAAACTGCAATGTGAACTTTTTCGACCCGCCGATTTCTTCGTCGGGAATGCGCCCGGCTTGTGTGGTGGGCAAACGGAAAATGTCCACGTGATTGGCGAACGAGGTGGCGCGATGTTGCGTGTCGCGGCGCATCAACACGTAATCGCTGTTCGGGTCGAACACGACGACGGTGCCGCCGAGTTGCAACAATTTTTCGAGCAGGACGCCGACGGTGTACGATTTGCCCGCACCGGTTTGCGCGATGACCGCGAGGTGACGCCGCAAGCCGTTCGGGTTCAACAGAACGGGGACGCTCGGACGATTGATGAGCGTGCCAATCTCGATGCCGCTGTCAACCGCCGAGAAAAATTTGCGGAGCAAATCATCGGGTGCTTTGAGCACGCTCGTTCCCGGGATCGCCGTGTGACGCGGGAACTTTATTTTTTTCTGATCGCTTTCGTCAATAAAACCCAGCACCTGTGCCTTGCCCACCACAATCGGCGGCGATGATTTGAGGCGATTAAGGATGGACTCGACTTCGGTGTAACTCAGTGACGTGTCGAGCAAACGCGAGGACACGCTGAGCGAGGTGACCTGGGCGAGCACGTCAATGCGGCGCGTGGGTTCTTGCACCGGCACGACAATGTATTCGAGACGCGGCGGCGCGATTTCGCGATTCGTGACAAAGGTAAATTCATCTGTGCGCACTTCGCCGACAACATAGCCAACGGTATCCATTTGATTTCCTCGTAAAGTTTCAGATTAAACCTGAAACTTGAAACTCTATCCTGAACAATCGTTCTACAGCGAACATTATAGCGAGAGACAAAACGAGTGTCAAGCATCGCGCAAAAAAAACGTAGAGACGTTCACGAAGCGTGCAACGTCTCTACGTTTGACGAACCTCAAAGCAAGAACAGGGTTTTAATTACCACGTGCGCTGACTGCAGACGGTCATCGTGCCATCCCAAACCATCTGATTATAAACGGAGACGAATACCCAGCCCTCCCATTGTCCTTCGTACCACAAGAGGTGACCGGGTTCAAAAGGATTGTAACTGCCGTACCCGTGAATGCCCGCGCCGGTCACATCTTTCACCGACAAGTTGTCGGGACCGCGCAACAACGTGCCACGCGCATCCACGTTCACGCTCAACAGCGCGGCGTTCGGCGCTTCGAATGCATAGTTCGGTCCCAGGTTCGTCGGGTCATAGACCGCCAGCACAAACCCTTCGAGGAAATTTTCGCTTTGATCGCTGATCCCGTTCAACGAATTGACTTGCCAACCGTCCCCGGGTGCCGTGCCGAGCATGTAGCGATCTGCCGCGCCGAATCGCGCCGCGCCCGATGCTCTGGTCGCGTTGTCGAGTTCATCGTCGAGCCAGATGCGTGTGCGACGGTCGCCGTACGCTTCGAGCTTGAACCAGCGAAAGTTGCCGGCGGGAATGCGGACGGTGCTACAGTTTTGCAATTCGGGTGGATTCAATCCTTCGCCGTACGGGTTGCCCCAGATGCCGCTGATGTTGATGGCGCGGCGCGGGGATGTGCCGTTGCCGCTTGCGCGCGTGGGTTTGCCGCCGGGCAACGAATAGCCGAATGGCGACAAGCCGAATCGTCCAGCCGCGCCGACGCCATCGGGCGCGGAACCGTTGCCGATGGACACCCCGCCGAACGGGTCTTCATTGTTGCCGGGTTGATCGGCAATGGCGGGAAGCGCAAACACAAAGAGCGCAAGTAGAACAAGGATGGGAACGAGCAACTTGAATCGAAACATCATGCCTCCTGGAAAACGTTTTTGATTTGCTCGACGTGGCGCGTGGTCGGCAACCAAAATGCGCCGACGATGTTGCAGTGGTCGCGACACAATTTCACGTCGAGGTGTTCGCCGGCAAAAACGTGGCGCGCGTTCTTTGTCGCGCGTCCGCGTTTTGCGCGCGGACTATCGAGAAACACATGCACCTGAATTGTACGCCGATTGTGCGATACAAGCAAATCCACGCCGCTCTCAATATCGCGCGTGGCGTCGTACTCGACCGCGAGTTTGTGTTCACGCAAGAGCGCGAAAAAATACAGGTCGCGAACAAACGACGGGTACGCGCGTTTCAATCGCGCGACGAGCGCCAGTTTTTTGCGATTGCGTTCGGTCGGGTCATGCCAACGCGCATCGAACGCGGCGCGCAATTCATCGCGATGGCGCGCGAAATAAAAATCGGCAAACTCGTTTTGCGATGGGATGCGTGCGTGCAATTCGACAAACGCGACGAACGCGGCGACGAATGGCGGCGGCTGGTACTTCCACTCGATCTCGTCGTCCTTGATCGAATCGAATTGCAATTTGTAATTGGCGATTTGTTTTTCGATTTCGGCGGTGGAGAGTTGAACCATCGTGATGACTCAATCCCATTTGCCTCGGTCGGGCGCATAAATGGTCATGCGATTAAACACAACCGTGGTGTTGGTATTACTGCCGGTGGCGGTAAAAATGCCAACCTTGCCTTTACTGGGAAGGTCGGTATCGGTCACGGCGCGAATAAAGGTGCGGTTGATGTATAGCCCAAAAGTGTTGCCCTGGGCAACCACGCCGAGCAGGTTTTTGTTGTTGCCCAATTTGATCGTCGGTGAGGTAGTGCTTTTTACCGGATCGAGATCGCTCCAAGTGCCTGCGATTTTCTTTAGCACATAGTACTTGCCATCGCTGGTCACGCCAAAAGTATAATAACTGCGCGTGTTCTCGGTGCCGCTACTTCGGAACGAGATGCCATATTCAGCATAGGTGTCGCCAGCAGGTTGCGCCTCGATTTCGACGGCAAAGTTGTCATACTCGCCATCGGGCCATGCAAGTCCAACCCAGTTTTGTTTCTTGATCGCAATCGTATATTTGTTCATCGCCCAAGTGTAATCTAGATTGGCGCCGGATTCCATAGTCCATCCATTGCACTTGGACACTTGTTGCGAACTGAAATTATCAGAGAACAAGGTGCCAGCCGGCAAGGGCGCCGGGGGCGGACATTCCGGCGTGCGCGAGGGCATGGGCGGTGTTATGGTTGGCGATGGGGTGGGCAACGCGGTAGAAATGGCTGGGGGGATCGCGGTGGGCGGCAGGGTAGGTAGCTTGGTTGGTTCGGGCGGCGCGATCACGTTGATTGAAACGGCGGCAGGTTGGCTCGTGGCACTGTTCGAGTTGACCGCTTTGACCGTCAAGATATGTGTGCCAGGTGTTGGCGTCCACCGCAGAATAGCCGCGAATTGTTTTGGCGTGGCGGGCGGTTGAGCCGTTGTGACCAGGACGCCATCCACCCACAACTCGACGCGAACAATACCAACATTGTCGGTGGCGTTGGCTTGCACGAGAATTTCCTGCCCAGTGCGAAATTCCGCGCCGTGCGGCGGCGAGCCAATGCTCACGGTCGGTGGACTTGACGGTGCGAGGGCAATTTGTGTGACATCACACGCGAGCAGTCCGAATGCGGCAAACCATGCGACAAGCAACATCCTGAGTGGTAATTGTTTTTTCATCGTTTCTCCTTGGATGCCCATTTAAAATCGCATCACCACGATTAGGTGCGCCGTAAGTTTTTACTTTTCGATCAATCCGCGCAACACGCGCAAATTGACCTTGTCCTCTTTCAGCTCCGGACCTTTTTCTGTTTCGAGCAAGCCCGGCAGATTTTGCCAGCGCGGGTCGTTGACGATATTTTTGAACGCGGCGCGACCCAACTTGCCCTTGCCAATGTGCTCGTGCCGATCCACACGCGAGCCGAGCGGCATCTTGGCGTCGTTGAGATGCCACGCCTTGATGTGTTCGATGCCCACCGTGTCGTCGAATTGCTTGAACACATCGGCGTACGAGTCTGGCTTGCGGAGATCATAGCCCGCCGCAAACAGGTGGCACGAGTCCACGCACACGCCGATGCGTTTCTTTTCGACAATCAATGCGCGCATCTGTGCCAGCTCTTCAAACAAATGACCGAGGTGATTGCCTTGTCCCGCCGTGTGTTCGAGCAAGGTCATCACGCGCACGTCCGGCAATTTTTCGTGGATGCGATTGAACGCCTCGGCGACGCGCGCGACGCCCCACTCGACGCCCTTGCCCATGTGCGACCCCGGATGCAGAACGAGGTACGGAATGCCGAGCAGGTCGCAACGCTTCAACTCGTCTTCCATCGCGGTCATGGATTTTTTCCACAGCGCCGCATCCGGCGAGGCGAGGTTGATGAGATACGACGTGTGCGCGACGACGGGCTGAATGCCGGTTTCGATGAGCGCGGCGTTGAACTTGTCCGCGTCCTCTTGGGTCAGCGGTTTCGCTTTCCACTGATTATTATTTTTCGTGAACATCGCAATCGCTTCACAGCCGACCTCGTGTCCGCGCAGTACCGCGTTCTCCACTCCGCCAGCGATGGACATGTGTGAACCGAATTTCATTGAATCACCCCCAGTTCTCTCCCCACCTTGGCAAACACCTGCAATCCTTGATCCAAATCGTCGCGCGAATGTGCCGCGCTAATCATCACGCGAATGCGCGCCTTGCCTTTGGCAACCGTTGGAAAAC
>CAZPIR010000364.1:0-4610 GCA_964586085.1 uncultured Anaerolineaceae bacterium
CGGACAAAGCATGGTCTGCATTTATGTTGCGATTGGTCAGAAACTTTCGACCATCGCGCAGGTCGTGGGCACACTCGAAAAGTACGGCGCGATGGATTACACTATCGTCGTCGCCGCGAGCGCATCCGACCCCGCCGCTCTGCAATACCTTGCCC
The DNA here is from genome assembly GCA_964586085.1 of uncultured Anaerolineaceae bacterium. GTDB lineage: Bacteria > Chloroflexota > Anaerolineae > UBA4142 > UBA4142 > JACRBM01. The sequence continues at coordinate 156 of CAZPIR010000364.1, forward strand.
CGTACTCGGGTTGTGCGATGGGCGAAGAAGTGATGGAAAGTGGCATCACGATTGGTGGGCAGGAAATCCGCGATGCACTCGTCGTCTATGACGACTTGTCCAAACACGCGTGGTCGTATCGCCAAGTGTCCTTGCTCTTGCGCCGACCTCCGGGACGCGAAGCGTACCCCGGCGACATTTTCTATCTCCACTCGCGCTTGCTCGAACGCGCCGCCAAGTTGAACAAGAACCTGGGTGGCGGTTCGTTGACCGCTCTGCCGGTCATTGAAACGCAAGCCGGCGACGTGTCCGCGTACATTCCGACGAACGTTATCTCGATTACGGACGGACAGATTTACCTGGAAAGCGATTTGTTCTACGCTGGCATTCGTCCCGCGTTGAACGTGGGTATTTCCGTGTCGCGCGTGGGTGGCAAAGCGCAAACCAAAGCGATGCGTCAGGTTGCTGGCAAGTTGAAACTCGACCTTGCCCAGTACCGCAACCTCGCCGCGTTCGCGCAATTCGGTTCCGACCTGGACAAGGCGACGCGCGATCAACTCGATCGTGGCTCGCGCTTGACCGAACTGCTCAAGCAACCGCAGTACGAGCCGATGCGTTTGGATCGCCAGGTCATGGTTATTTACGCCGCGACGAATGGTTATCTCGACGATGTGGCGGTGGACAAGGTTCGTTCGTTTGAAACCGCGTTCCTGCGTTTCATGGATGCCAGTTATCCACAAATCGGCGAAAAGATTCTTGCCGCAAAAACGATTGATGCCGACACTGAAGCCGCGTTGAAAAAAGCGATTCAAGAATTCAAGGTCGCGGGATCGTACTAGAGATTTTTGATTTCGGATTTTGGATTTCTGAATGAGAATCAAAAATCCAAAATCTGAAATCAGAAATGTTTTGGGGTAGTAGTGAAATTTACCAATTCCAAATGGATGATCGTTCTGGGTTTATTGGCGGTGGCATTGAGCGCGTGTAGCACGAATGCCAGTCCGACACCCGGCACACCTACGCGCGCGGCAACGCAAACGCCGTGGATTATTTACGTGCCGGTCACGACCACGCCGGAACCGGCGATTGCAACGCCTTTGCCGACGATTGGTGCGCCGGCACAACCAACCGCACGCGCAACCGCGACGCGCGCGCCGGTCGTCGCCGTCAAGCCGAGCGCAACCAAACCGCTGGCGGCACCCGTGGCACCTGCCGCGCCCGCCGCTACGGCGCCTCCCGCGTGTAGTCTAGGAACGGTCAAGTTGACCTTCCCTGAAAATGGAGCACGCCGCGATTTCAAAGTGGGTGGTACCGGTGGACCGGCGTTTGAACTCAAATGGGATCCCGCGCCCAATCTTCCTTTTGAGGCGGGAGACCCAGCGGTTGGTTACAAGATCGAAGTAATCGCCAAGAAAAAGGGTTCGACTCAGGTTGTAAATTCGGCAACCTATTTTATCGCACACAACAAATTTATCAACGAGAAACGATTCATCATAGATGCGCGTTCGGCGCGTGCGTTGACGAACGAAGATGATGCTTCCGTGTCTTGGCAAGTCACGGTTATTAAAGCGGGTGGCTTTGACGACGCGGGTGGCAAAAGTGGCACTGAAATCGTTTGCGGCGCACCTAGCGCACCATCTACGATTGAAGTGGTCTATCAGGGAGGATAAGAAAGGATAAACGATGTCTAGACGATTTTTTCTGATCAGTGTAGCACTGATTGTGCTTGTTTTAACGGTTGCTTGTGGCACTGCGCCCACGCCAACCCCGGCTCCGACCCAACCGCCCATTATTCAAACCGTTATCATCACGGCGACGCCCGCCCCGGTGACGGCGACGCCTATTCCGCCGGCTCCTACGGCAGTCATTCCTACGGTTGCGGTTATTACGCCGACGGTTGTGGTGGTCTCGACGACTGCGCCGACCAAAGCGGCCGTTGTGGCAACCCCACGTCCCGCGGCGACACGCACGCCCACCAAACCGGCGGTGGTGCCAACAGCAACCCCATTCCCGCTCAAATTCGGCGCGCCCATTCTCAACACCCCGATCTGGACAGACAGTCAAAAAGACCAGGTCGTCGCGATGGGCGGCGCAATCGTGTTGGATTGGAAATCGTTGGGTGGATTGGAAGGCGATGAATGCTATCGCATTGACATTCGCACCGAGCCGATCAATCCCGGTCCCGGTGTTGCCGCCAAGGGTGATTACTGGGTCGTCAAATGCGGCGATCAAACCCCGGTCAACACGTCGGTCAAGTTTACGATTGAATCCCCCAATCGCGTCGGCGCGCTTTCGAATTATGGTTCGATTCAACCCGATGGCGAAGTGTGGGCGTACTGGACTCTCACCGTCGTCAAGAATCTCGGTTCGTGTGAAGCCAGCTATCCTTTCCATTGCAAGACCGCGCCAATCAGCGGGCAGGGCAAAGGATACTTTAAATTCATCAAGGCAAATTAAGCGAGGTTTACCTTGCCAACTGTTCGAGCCATCAATCGTCGCATCAAAAGCGTCAAGAACATTTCGCAAGTGACGCGCGCCATGGAAATGGTCGCCGCGTCGAAAATGCGTCGCGCCCAAAACGCGACGCTGGCCAGCCGTGCGTACGCCGAAAAATCCTGGGAAGTAATCTCTTTTCTCGCGTCCCAACCGGGACGAAGCAAGTTGATGCATCCCTTGCTCGAAACGCGCGAGCACATCAAGAATGTTGCCGTCGTCCTCATCTCGGGTGATCGCGGCTTGTGCGGCGCGTACAACGTCAACATCCTGCGCACGGCGCTCGATTTTGTGAGCAAGCAGGAAAAGCCAGCCAAGTTCATCACGATAGGCAAGCGTGGCACGAGTACCGTTGCGCGCATGCACAAGGACTTGCTCGCTGAATTTTCCGGCTTGAGCGAACGTCCCACCATTTTGAGTGTTGCGCCGATTGCGAAAATCGCAATTGACGAATTTCTCAAAGGCAACGTGGACGAAGTGTACCTGGCGTACACCGATTTCGTGAACGTGCTCGTGCAAAAACCCATCACGCGCCGGCTGTTACCGATTCACACTGATGCGGTTGAACAACACGAAGGCGCGGGCGCGGTCTACATCTACGAGCCAGACCCGGAAACGATTCTCGATTCGGTTCTGCCGCGTTTCACCGAACTGCAAATCTATCAAGCGCTCCTCGAATCGGTGGCGAGCGAGTGGGCGGCGCGGATGGTCGCGATGCGTAACGCAACGGACAATGCGCGCGAACTGATTGACGCGTTCACGCTTGCGATGAACAAGGCGCGTCAGGCAAACATCACGAAAGAAATGCTCGACATCGTTGGCGGCGCTGAAGCCCTGCGCGCCACGCTCAAAGCAAAAGCTAAATGAAATAGCACCATCTCTGGAGGATAGCATGGCAAAAGGATCCATTGGTCACATCGTCCAAGTTACCGGTCCCGTCGTGGACATCGAGTTTCGCCCGGAAGAATTGCCGGAAATTTATCATGCGCTTGAAATCCAACAAGGCGACGCGCGCCTTGTCCTTGAAGTGCAATCGCACCTCGGCGAAAGCTGGGTGCGCGCTGTCGCGATGGACACGAGCGACGGTCTGCGCCGTGATATGCCGGTGTTAGATACGGGCGCGCCCATCTCCGTGCCAGTCGGCAAGTCGGCATTGGGACGCATCTTTAATGTCACCGGCGACCCGATTGACCAAAAAGGTCCCGTGACCGCAGAAAAGTACTATCCGATTCATCGCTCTGCGCCGCCGTTTGAAGAACAAGTCACCGAGCCGCAATTCTTTGAAACCGGCATGAAGGTCGTTGACCTGGTCGCGCCGTTCACCAAAGGTGGCAAGGTTGGCGTGTTCGGTGGCGCTGGCGTAGGCAAGACGGTTATCATTCAAGAGTTGATTCGTTCCGTCGCGACCGAGCACGGTGGTTATTCCGTGTTCTGCGGTGTGGGCGAACGCTCCCGCGAAGGCAATGACCTCTACCTCGAAATGACCGAGTCGGGCGTTTTGGAAAAAACCGTGATGGTGTTCGGTCAGATGAACGAGCCGCCGGGAGTGCGTTTGCGTGTGGCGCTTTCCGGTTTGACGATGGCGGAATATTTCCGCGATGAAGGTCGCGATGTTCTGCTGTTCATTGACAACATTTTCCGGTTCGTCATGTCCGGTTCCGAAGTGTCCGCGCTTCTCGGTCGTATGCCTAGCGCGGTGGGTTATCAACCGACCCTCGCGCAAGAAATGGGTGAACTGCAAGAACGCATCACCTCGACCAAGCGTGGCTCGATCACTTCGATGCAAGCGATTTACGTGCCTGCCGACGATTACACCGACCCCGCTCCGGTGGCGACGTTCGCCCACCTCGATGCGACGATTTCGCTCGAACGCTCCATCTCCGAGCAAGGTCTGTTCCCGGCAGTGGACCCGCTCGCTTCGACCTCGCGCATCCTCGACCCGAACATTGTGGGCAAGGAGCATTACGATGTCGCGCGCGGTGT
>CAZPIR010000365.1:0-4607 GCA_964586085.1 uncultured Anaerolineaceae bacterium
GGATCCTTCGGCTTTCGCCGCGTTCTCCGCTGGACGCGCGCGAAAGGTTTGCACGCCGAGATAAATCAGGAACGCGCCGCCAATCAAACGCAACCACATTTGTTGACTGACGAGTGCGCTCGAAATCAAGGTCAACCCGAACCCGGCAATCGCGCCATAAATCGCGTCGGCGGTTGCCGCGCCGAGACCCGAGACAAGTCCGTGCGCGCGACCATCCGCGAGCGTGCGGCGAATGCACAACACGCCAATCGGTCCAACGGGCGCGGCAATCGAAAAACCAATGAGCAACCCGGTGAGTAATAATTCCACGCCGCTTACACCTCGTAGCCACGCGCAAGATATTTGCGATACAATTCAACATTCCAATCGCGCGGTTGCGCCGCGCGCAATTCGCGCAGTGCCGCCAAATCCAGGTCGGCAATAATGATTTCTTCGGCGTTCAAGGTGTGTGCGCGGGCAAGGAACGCGCTCGTCGTTTGGCGCAAACCGATGGGCGCCAGAATCGCGCTCGGTCCGCCCCAACCCAGTTTGAACAAATCGCTGACCGCGCGCGCATGCACACCCAACGCCAAACTTTCTTGCACGCGACTTGCCATGCCGCGCATCGTGAATGCCGATTCGTTCGACCCAGGTTCGCCGCTCGCGCACAATAAAATTTCCGCGCCGCGCAATGTGGCGAGCCGCGCGGTTTCCCAGGACTGACAGTCCGCGCCGAGCAGGACTGCCATTTGCGCGAACGGCAAGGTCAACACGCGCAGATCGTCGCCGGGAACGAGCCACTCGGACTCGTCATCCGCAAGCGCGAGTTTGTCCCAGGTTCCGGCGCGCCGACCATCGGGGCTGAACAAGAAGGCGGTGTTGAACAAACGTCCCGCCGTGTCGCTGGTGATCGTCGCGCCCATCATCATGTAAACGCCGAAACGCGCGGCGAGTTCTGCGCCCAGCGTTTCAAACACACGTTGGCTCAGGGGAAAAAAGGCGCGGGTCTCCGGCTCGGCAATGATTTGCTTGAACGCGGCGCCCATCCCGGCGAGATCGCGCACGCGGGGTAACATGCCCAGCAAACCCAGACTGGCGTACTCGGGAAATACGATCAATTGCGCGCCGCGTTCAACTGCTTGGAGCACGAGGCGTTCGCAATGTTCGACCCAGGGCGCCACCTCACCCACTAACGTGAGCGACATTTGAATGGCGGCAACCGTGAGCAGGTCGCGCGTGGGCAGGCGAGGTTTTTGCGCGGGACGTTTGCTCAACGCGTTTTGCACAGCGCGGGGACTAACTTTGAGCGCGAGCGAGGCGCGCAAGGTGGCGGAGCGAAATTGATCCTGGACTGGCATCGTCATACGCCTCGATACGCACGCGGCAATTCGCGCGCGAAAAATTCGCGGTGGTTGCGCGCGGCAACCGGAGGACACGCGTCCAGGTCGAGCGAGGCAAACACCACAAACTCGTCGTCGGCGAGCGGCGCTTGCGCCACGATGCCATTGCGCGCGCGTGTCATTTCAATCGGCGCATAGATTGCCGACTTGCCGCGAAACTCGCCGACGGCACAGGCTTGCACGCCGTACACATTATTCGTTTGCGTTTCGCGCCAGAGATCCAGGAGCAAGGCATCGTCGCTCCAGGAGGGGTACGCGGCAGGATGCAAAAGCAAGTTGGCATTTTGCTGAATGAGAATGCGCGCGACTTCGGGATACGCCACGTCTGCGCCGACGACCATACCCACACGTGCCAAGCCAATGTCCCAGACGTTCAGCTCGACACCTTGATCCAAACCCCAGCTCGCTTCGCGCGGCGAGCGATGCGTTTGCTTTTGCGCGCCGACAATGTGTCCGTCCGGCGCAAACAAGTACGCCGAATTGAACAAGCGTCCGCCTTGCCACTCGATGACCGTGCCGGCGGCGAGAAACACATTGGCGCGTTGTGCCAACGTTTGAAAGAGATGCAAATAGAAATTGCGAATGGTTGGCGCGGTTGTGCGCATCAAATCCGCAATAGTCGCCAAGCGATTCGCGCGCGCAATCTCGCCCAGGGCGAGCGTTTTTTGTTCGGTCGGCGCGGCGACGCCCAACAACATCCAGCCGGTGTAATTCGGCAGAACGACGATTTGCGCGCCTTGTTTTACGGCGCGTTGAATCGGGTCCCAGATGCGATCATAAAATTCTTGAGGTGAACTCGCGAGCGTGAACGCGAGTTGGATGGCAGAGACGGTGAGACTCATAATCTAGTCGCTGGCGATTTCTTGTTTGCGTTCGATTTCGTCGAGTGGATTTTCGTACTGATGCCGTTCGCCGGGTTTGCCGCGAATCAATTCAATCGCGTGCGGGAGCGCCGGCAAAATCACACCCAGGTTTTCACATGCGGCTTTTGGACTGCCTGGCAAATTGACGATGAGCGTCGCGCCGCGAATGCCGGCGACCATACGCGTCAACATCGCGTGCGGCGTTTTCTGCAAACTCGATGCAATCATCGCGTGAACCAAGCCCGGCGCATCGCGTTCGATGACCGCGCGCGTTGCTTCGGGTGTCACATCGCGCGGCGCAAAGCCGGTGCCGCCGGTCGTGAGAATCAAATCGAGTTTCGCGTCGTCGCACCATTTGAACAGGGCGCGTTTGATCTCCATAAATTCATCGGGGACGATGTGCATCAGGTCAACGTCTTCGCCGAAATGTTTTTCGATCATTTCGCGCAGAGCGGGACCAGACTTGTCTTCGTAAATTCCTTGCGACGCGCGGTCGCTGATGGTGAGGATTCCAATTCTCATAGGGTTTCAGGTTTCAGGGTTTCAGGTTTCAGGTCAAACAACATTAAACCTGAAACTCGAAACTCAATCAGGGCAGATGCACTTGCGAGTGTCCGTACTTGTGCATCAACTCAACCGTCTCTTGAATCGGCAAGCCAACGGCAACGCGATTGTCGCGTCCGTCGAGCGTGTCGGATTTGAAGAGCGAGTTGAGTACGGCTTCTTCCGTCGCTTCGACGACCGACCAGAACATGTAATTGATCAGGTCGCCCTGTTCGATGATTTGTTCCGCCGAGTAGGTGAGCGCATCGGCAAAATGTTTTTTGCGGCGCGTGGTGCTGAACGCGATGACAAAATCGCCGCTCGTGTTGCCGGTGTGCGAGCCGGTGCGCGAGAGTCCGTTCTGCGCGCGCATTGCGAGTCGCGTGAGAATGCGTTGCGAACACGGCGCATCCGTGGCGACGATGACGATGACCGAGCCGCTGTCCACGAGCGATGATTTTTGCGCTGGCTTGGCAATCTTGACCGGGCTTTTGAGTTCGGGTGGATTGGCGGATTTGCGATGCAAAGGTTTGTACGATTCCAACTCGCGACCAATCGGCACGCCGTCAATCATCAACTGCGGACGCCAGCCGAAATTCGTTTGCACAAGCACGCCAACGGTATAACCGCCGAGTTTGGCCGGCAGTTTACGCGACGCGGTGCCGATGCCGCCCTTGAAATCGTAACACGTCATCCCGGTTCCGCCGCCGACCGCGCCTTCTTCAACCACGCCGCCGCGCGCCGAATCAATCGCGTGAAAAACATGCTCGCGGTTCACATGGCGTCCGCGAATGTCGTTGAGGTACATGTCGCTCGTTTCGGCGACGACCGGGCTGATGCCCCAGGTGTCCACGCCCATCGCCAAGTTGCGTTCGATGCTCCAATCAATCACCGCATCGGCGACGCGCGGCACGTTCCAGGTATTTGTCAGCACAATCGGTCCTTCGATGAAACCCATCTCGTGAATTTGTTCCGAGTTGGTCACTTCGCCGAAACCGTTGATGCGAAGCATCGCGCCCGTCACTTTTTCGAGGAACATGTCGCCGCCGTGCGTGTGAACGGCGGTGACGCCGGTGCGAATCGGTCCGACGCCGGGCACGAGCTTGCCCTTGCCCTCGATGAGGGTCGTGTGTCCGATGCGCACGCCAGCAACATCGGTGATGGCGTTGTAGCGTCCAGGTTTGACGCGTCCGATTTTAATTCCTAGGTCGCGTGCGCGCGGTCGTGTGGTCAAATTAGCATGTCTCCTTTTTGCCGGCGTCCAAATTTTTACCCATGATTGTAATGTCCATCACGTCCCAACCCAGGTCGCGATAAAAATCAATTACGCTCGTGTTCTCGCGCGTGACGAGCAAATAACTTTTGAGGCAACCTTTTGCCGCTATACGCTTTTCGACTTCCGCCATCAATATTTTGCCGAGGCCGTTGCCGCGATGCGCGCGCGCGACAGCGAGATGATACACGATGCCGCGCCGTCCATCAAATCCGCCGAACACCGTGCCGATGAGTTTTCCCTCGTCTACGGCAACGAGAAACAAGTCCGGGTCGCGTTGCAATTTTTTCTCAATCTCGCACCGCGTGTCCGAGCGACCCACTCCAACACCGGGCGCCGAGTCGAGCCACAACGCGTACGCCGCGTCATAATCGTTCATGGTAAATTCACGAATCGCAATCATTCAACCATTCCATTTTGTCATTTATCATTTGGCATTAAGACCAATGCCATGTTATCAAAATACGCCGACACGCGTTTGAAATCACTCCACCCCACAAACTGAATGGTTGCATTGTACGGGTCGTGATATGTGACACCGCGTTCGTT
>CAZPIR010000366.1:0-2830 GCA_964586085.1 uncultured Anaerolineaceae bacterium
GCGAATGTGGCGTGTGGATGATTGGTCATTCCCAGGATGATCTGAAAAAACTCCATATTGACGAGTCGCGCGCCGAGATTGAGCGCGAACACGTGACACGCGCCAGTGAGGTCGGGTGTGTTGAGGTTATAGAGAAACAAATCATTTGGTCCGCCCGAAGCGAGAATGACCGCGCGCGCGTGAACGACTGTGATCGCGCCGGAATTGTCAACGAGAATTGCGCCGTCGCATCGCCCGACCTCGCCGAGCAGGGCAACGACCTGGGTTCGTTCGCGTACCGTGATGTTGCGCGATTCGATTTGCTGACGAAACGTCGCGCGCAAATTTTCCGGATTCATCGCGAGCGCGCCGCGTGTGCCGCGTCCGTGATCGTTCACATCGAGTTTCATCAAGCGCGACATCAAGGTGAACTCGACGCCGAATTTTTCGAGGTCACGATAACGCGCGGGCGCGTCCTCGACGAGAATGCGCGCGAGGTGTTCATCGGTGAGACCTTGCCCCGCGCGCAAAATATCTTCGAGGTGCGCTTCGGGTGTGTCTGCCTCGCCGTTGATGCCGAGACCCGCTGTGTAACCGCGTCCCCAGGTCAAACGAATCGGGTGAAAGCTCGAACCGGTTGCAGCGAAATGCCCTTGCGTCACAAGCAACACGCTCGCATCGAGATCATGCGCCTCGATTGCGGCGCGACCGCCGGCAAATCCCGCGCCGACGATGAGGAGGTCCGTTGTGATCGAATCACAGGAATTAGACATGGCATTGCCGTAGGGGCGTAGCATGCTACGCCCCTACAAATCATTACATCGCCGCGAGATCGAAAAAGCCGTCGGCTTGGAGTGCCGCGCGCAGTTCGTCGCGTTGCGCTTCGGGAAGCGCGAGGTTGGGTGTACGAGGAGTGCCGCAATCGAAACCCAGGAATTGGAATGTCATTTTGAACGCGCCCTGGAAACCGAATCGAATCCAGGTTGCAATCGGACGATTCATTTTTTTCTGGAGATCGAGTGCGCGCGTGTAATCGTTTGCTTTGAATGCGCGATGCAATTCGCGAAATGCGCCGGGCATCAAGTTCACGGTCGAGCCGATGTTGGCGGTCGAGCCGAACATTAATGCGAACAAGAGTTGTTCGTCCATACCGGCGAAAATCGTCCAGCCCTCGGTTTTGAGCGAGACGAGGTGACTGAGTTCGTACATGTTCGGTCCGGTGTACTTGGTACCAGCGAGATTTGGAACGTGAATGAGATCGCGCAACAACGCAACCGCATCACGCGAGCCGCCGAACAAGTACGGGAAGAACGGCAATTCGGGAACCGCATTCGCAATCGCTTCATAGTATGGCACGATGCCGCGTTGATCGTACAGCACCGGCGGCAAGATACTGCTGACCGCCGCCGCGCCATTCGCACGCGCGTGGTGCGCGAGACGAATCGCATCGCCGACTGCCGCCGCGCCAACATGCACGAGCAATGGCACGCGACCATTAACGCGTTTCGCCACCGTCTCGACGACAAGTTGCCGTTCTTCTGCCGATAGGAACGCGCCTTCGCCTGTACTGCCGCAAAGATAAAATCCGTTGACCTGCTTTGCCAACAAATGATCTACCAACTCTTGCACGACCGTTACGTTCACTTGATTGTCACGCGTGAACGGCGTGACGAGAGCGGGAATCGTACCTGTAAATGTTTGCATCTTTCCTCGATTTGGAATTTGGATATTAGATGTTAGAAATTGGCCAAGTGCCTTCCAACCTCCAACTTCCGATTTTTAATTTCTAATGTCTACATCAACGTGCGCGGATCGAGCGCATCGCGTAAACCGTCGCCGATGAAATTCACGCACAACACGGTGAGCAAAATCATCACGGCGGGCGGAACCCACATCCAGGGCGATGAACGCAACACTTCGATCTCGCGTGCGGTCTCAAGCATGTTGCCCCAGCTCGAGGTAGGGAGCGGCACACCGAGACCCAGGAAGCTCAAGCCCGCTTCGGTGAGAATCGAGAGACCAACGGCGAAGGCAACCTGGGCAAGCGCGGGCGTGAGTGCGTTCGGCAAGATGTGCGAAAAAATAATTTGACGATTCGGCACGCCGATACAACGCGCGGCTTCGACGTAAACGCGTTCACGCGCCGAAAGAAATTCTGCGCGAATCAATCGGGCGACGCCCATCCAACTCACCGCGCCAATAATGAGAATCGTGTTCGTCACACCCGGACCAATGAACACGGCGGCGGTCATCATCAACACGATACTGGGAAAGGTCATGAACATGTCGGTAATGCGTTGAAGCACGGCATCAACCCAGCCGCCGTAAAATCCGGAGAGCGCGCCGACGAGCACACCCAGGACGAGCGAGAGCGCGGCGGAAAAAATTCCAATTGAGAGTGACACCTGCCCGCCGTTGATCATGCGGCTCCAAATGTCGCGTCCCACTCGATCCGTTCCCAGGATGTGATCGCTCGATGGCGGTTTATTCGATTGGCTCAACGCGATTTTTTCCGGCGCGTAAATTTGAAAGATCGGCGCGCCGATGGCGAGCACCAAAATCACGAACAGCACAAAACTCGAAATCATCGCCAAGCGATGGCGGCGAAAGCGGCGGAACGCGCGTTGCCAAACCGATTCGCCGCGAGATTTGATTTGCGTTGGAGAGGTCATGTGCAACTCCTAATTAAAGCGAATGCGCGGATCAATGAACGCATAGGTCACATCGGTGGCGAGGTTGATGAGCAAGACCATCACAGCTGTAATGAGATTCATGCCCATGATCAACGGAAAGTCGCGCGACTGCACCGCATCGAGATACAAGGTGCCCATGCCCGGCCAGGAAAAAATCG
>CAZPIR010000366.1:2840-4607 GCA_964586085.1 uncultured Anaerolineaceae bacterium
AAAAATCGTTTCCATGAACACGGTGCCGACGAACAGACTGGGCATATTCAACCCAATCGAAGTGACGACCGGCAACAGTGCATTACGCAACGCGTGCACGTTGACGACGCGCGATTCGCGCAAACCTTTGGCGCGCGCGGTGCGGACGAAATCCTGATGCAATGATTCGAGCATACTAAAGCGCGTTTGGCGCATGAACGTGGCGATGTATGTGAGACTGAGCAATGCCGCTGGTAAAATCAAATGATAAATCGTGTCGCCGATGTTCGGCTCTTTGCCGACGGTTTGCATGCCGCCCGCCGGGAAGATTGGAATTTGTAACGAAAACATATAAAGACCAAACAGACCGGTGATAAATGCCGGCATCGAAACGCCCAGGAAGGAAAGCCCGGTCAAACTATAGTCCCAGAATGTGTACTGCTTGAGCGCGGTGTACACGCCAGCCGAAACGCCGATGAGCACGCCAATCACCAATGCCGCGCCGGCAAGCATCAAGGTGCCTTGTAAACGCAACCAAATTGTTTTGAGCACAGGGTCGCCGTTTTTGATGCGAAAACCAAAATCGCCGGTGATTGTCTGTCCCAGCCACTTGGCATACCGAATTGGCAGGGGATCATCCAGTCCGAGTTGCTCGCGCATGCGGGCAAGTTGCACCGGGTTCGCGCCGAGTTCGGGATTGATATAGTACGCGGTCGGGTCACCGGGAATGAGCGCGAACAACGAGAACACGATCACGGTGATGCCCAGCAACACCGGCACATTGATTAGCAAGCGACGAATAATATATTGAGTCATCCTTGCACCTTTTTTCGTACGATGGTGGCACGATTTTACCGCACCACCATCGTACTGTCTACTGCTTACTGCTACTGACGATTGATTACTGACCCACTTCCCACAGTTCCGGATGATCTTCGTACGGACCACCGGCGGGCGCGGGATAGTAGTAGAAATTCTTGACCTTGTTCGTGATCGCGCCGTAGCGAATACCCACCCACATCGGGGCTTCGATGACTTGATCGTTGAGTTGCTTGCACACGGCTTGCATACCCTTGGTGTAATCGGTATCGGCGAGCGATTGCTCGGCTTTGGTCAACAATTGACCCAGGGTCGGATCGGCAAGACCGGCCCAGGATTTCTTGTCGTTCGTCTGCGTGCTGTCGAGCATCGCGGCGCGCGGCGATTGACCCATCGGTAAACCGTAACCACGATACGAGAACGTCCAGCCCTCACCCGTGTAGAACGTGGCGTTGTACGCGGGCACATCCATGATCTTGGGTGTCAACTTCATGCCGACCTGAGCGAGATATTGTTGCATCGCTTGGAGCGCGTCTTTTTGTTGTTGCGCGGTATAGTACGTCCAGAGTTCGAACGAATCACCCGCCACCCAACCGGCGTCCTTTAACAATTGTTGCGCTTTGGTCGGATTGTAGTCGTACGCGTTTACATCGCTCGGCCAGAAATCTTTTTGCGGCAAGGTGCACGGAATGATGTACGCCGTGTCTTTCCAGATTTCTTTGATGATCGCTTTGCGGTCAATCGCGTACATGAACGCTTGGCGCACGCGGACATCTTGCAATCGTTTGTCGCGCAAGTTGAACGAGACATAGTTCGACGTGAACGACGAGCCTTCGAACACTTTGTACGCGTTGTTCGTCTTCAAGCGCGCCGCCACATCGCCGGAAACGTACGAGAATTGAATCTCGCCTTTTTCGAGCGCGATGGTCGCGGCGGCTTCATCCGTAAAGTACCGATTGATCAGGTGAC
>CAZPIR010000367.1:0-4604 GCA_964586085.1 uncultured Anaerolineaceae bacterium
TTATTTGAGCGGGAGATGGGACTTGAACCCACGGCATCCACCTTGGGAAGGTGGCGTTCTACCACTGAACTACTCCCGCGAACCTGGCAAGATTATATGCGAGAACCAAAATCACGTCAAGAAGAAATCGCACGCGTGCCATGTTGTTCGAGTGGCACGTTCGGTCGCGTCAATAATTCTGCCGCCACCTGCATCAAGGTCGGCGGATGCAACAGCATGTTCGCATAACTCGCGTTCGCCATCGGACACGCGCACTGTCCGGCGGAAATACTCGCGCGTAATTTTTTCAGCGAGCCGATTTGCTCGAACCAAATCGGACGCAAATCGTAATTCGTTGCGCGCACATTGCCAACGGGTTCGGCGCGAATGCAACACGACCACACATCACCATTCGGCGCAAGATGTCCGCTTGCCCAACCGGCAAAACAAGGAATGATTTGGCGTTGCTCGAACAAGGTGCGTTTCGCCATTTGATAATAGCGCGCGCGAAACGATTGCGTAATACGCGCAAAGCCGCGTGCCGGTGTCGCCCGCGCATGTTCACTGAGAAAATCGGCAATCGGCGCGTACTCGCGCGCGAGCGGCGTGATGCCCAACCCAACCGTGTCGAGTTCGACGCGTTCTTCAGCAACTTCGGTGATGTACGAATCTGGCGCGAGTGGTTGCAAGCCCGCGTAAATTTCGCGGAAGCGTTTGATGTTGAATTGCGAAATGACCGTGTGCATGCTCAGCAACAGATTGCTATATTTTTTTCGCAAGTCTTGAAGCGCACGCCAGGTCTCCATAGATTTATCCCAGTTGCCTGGCACCATGCGAATTTCATCGTGCTCCACACCAACGCCATCGAGCGAGAGATTGATGCCGATGCGCGAATTGGGTGCACCCTCACAGATCTTGCTCACGCCTTCGATGATACGTTGCGTGAGAATACCATTCGTCGGAATCGTGATATACTCGGGACGACAATGTTCGTAACCGGCTAACACAACTTCCGGCAAATCTTTGCGAAGGAATGGCTCGCCGCCAGTGAACGTCAAGTAAATCGGACCGTGCCCGATGTTCTTGAAAACACTCGTCCATTCGTCGAGCGTGAGATCGTCGTTCGGTTTGCGCCACACATCGCACGTCCGGCATTTCGAGTTGCATCGGTACGACACGCTGACCACAATGCTGAACGGCATGAGTTTCGGAAAACCAAAACGGTAGAACGACCAGTAGAGCGGAATTTTGGGGAGAAGCGAGGCGAGCATCCCTTAATGCGCCCCGGCATCCGCACGCGCGCCGCGGAAAAAGCGCAACGCATCCTTGACACGATCCGGCGCATTCAACCACGTGTCACGCATCAGCAAGCGCCGTGCAATGCGCGAGGGACGAAAATAAAATCGGCGGTACGCTTCATGCCACTTGCGTTCGACCACATCGGCAGTTAAATCGCCAACCTGGAAATGCGCCTTGTCCGCGTGAATCGCATAATCGTCCCAGTTGTGCGAGAAAAGAATGCCTTCCTTTTCAACCAACTTCCACAATTCCGTCCCAGGATACGGCGCGGCGATCATAAAATTTGCCAGATCGGGATCGAGTTCAAGCGCGAGGCGAATGGTTTTTTCCATCGTCTCTTCGGTTTCTTGCGGCATCCCGAAAATGAAAAAGCCCATCGTCTGCAAACCCGCGGCTTTGGCATTCTTGAACGCGGCGCGCACCTGATCGAACGTCTGTGATTTTTTGACGACGCGTTTCAAAATAAATTCGTCGCCGCTCTCGACGCCGAAACCCACGCGCTTGCATCCGGCTTGCTTCATCAACTTGAACAACTCGGCATCCGAGTGATTGACTTTCATGCCATGCACCGTGACCCAGGGCACGGTGTTCAAGCCCTCGGCGATAATCGCGCGACACAATTCTTTGGCGCGTTTCAAATCGAGATTCCAAATATCATCGGTCACGCCGATTTCAGTTGCGTGCATATCTTTGACGAGATAACGCCACTCGCGCAAAACATTCTCGACGGAACGCGCGCGCCACGTGTCGCCCGTGATTGGCTTGCTACAGTACGTGCATTTGTACGGACAGCCACGCGAAGTAACAATCGTGTACGCACGCGCGTGTGGATTGAGTCCATCGGTCAATGGATTCAGATTCGTGTACCGGTCAATCTTGAACAAATGGTAAGCAGGCGTCGGAATGCTGTCAAGGTCGGACGGCAAGGGACGGTCCAGGTTGTGCATCACACGACCGGTCGCATCGCGCCACGAGAGACCCAGGATATTGCGCAGACGCGCATCGTTGACCGAGCCGCCGCTTTTGAGCACGCGCAAAATTTCGATGAGCGTGTACTCGCCCTCACCCCGCACAACCAAATCCACTTCGGGATGTTGCATGGACTCGTCAGGTTGAAGCGTCAGATGCGGTCCGCCCAAGATCGAAACCGCGCCGCGCGCTTGTGCTTCGCTCGCGACTTGCCATGCTTGATTAATCAGCACCGTCGGTGCAGACACGCCGACCACATCGTACGGATGATTCTCGGCGCGTGCGCGATCTAACACCTGAGCAACCGATTCATCTTCGACCGCGCCATCGTGCAATGTGACATCGTTATAACCATTCGCGAGCAACATGCCGGCAAGATAGCCCAAGCCGTTATGAATGTGCGCGCGCGAGTTCCAGACTTTGGATTCAGGAGAGACCAGAAGAATTCTCATTTTTTCACCATGCCGATTATACATCTCGCTCAAGAGACGGTCAACAAAAACAAAGGCGAGACGCAACGCCTCGCCTCTCTGCTAGCCCAGTTCGTGAACATGCTTTTGCAATTCGCGTTGAGGAAAGCGCAGGTAATCCGTCGCAATGACCTGCGCGATTTCTTGCGGCGTCAAACGCAGTTTGAGATTTTCAAACGCATCTTCCGCCGTCGTGCCATACGCGAGTTTCTTTTTGCCGTTCTTCATCGCGAACAGAAAAAAGTGATGGGGATTGTTGAAACTGCTCATCGTTTATGCCTTGATTAACGCGTCTTCAAACACGCCGGATTTGCCGCGCAAAAATTGAGGCAACTTGGAATTCACTTCGCGGTCAAACTTGCCCTTGAGCAATTGTTTATAGAACTTGTAATCAATGCCCTTGAGCTTTTCGTCGTCGGGATAGCGATGATAATTTTCCTTCGACATCCGGCTTTTACCCTCGGCAATCAATTGATAACCGAGCGCCGACCCGGGATAAGGCGCATAGTACGAGATCGAAGGCAACACGCGCTTCATGCGTTTCAACATACGAATCGTGTCGAATGCATCGTCGTGCGTTTCACCCGGAATGCCGAGCATGATGTTCGCCCAGAATTTCGGCGGAATGTAGCCGCGCGCTTCAACGTCATCGCCAATCTTGTTGAGCAAATCAATCGCGAAATAATTATCTTCCGCGGTGCATTCCTTGTTCAGAATTTTCAACACGCGGTCACTGCCCGACTCAAAGCCGAGCGAGATGGTATTCCAATTTGTTTCGCGCACGACCGCTTCGAACAAATCGGGCCACTGGCGCACCGTGTCGGTACGCACGGCCGCCCAATACGGCCAACGCTTGTGCGCCTTGCGCGGATATTTTTCGAGCCACTCTTTGAGCCAGGGCGGGTTTTGAAAGAACATGGAATCGTGAATGACGAACGAACCAATCGGACCGAATTTATCATCGAGGTAATTCAACTCGTCAATCACCTGGTCAACCGATTTGCGTCCCATGTTTTGAATGTACGACGACTCGTTGCAAAAGACGCATTGCCAGGGACACACACGACTCGTCAAAATGGTGACCACGGGACCAGGTCCCCAGCCACATTCGGGTTCGAGGGGCCAGGGAAAATCCGGCAAGTTCGGATTGGGCCACAGCGTGCGATCCATCAGCGGCCAGTCCGCCATGGATTTCGAGCCGACACCTTGCACGACACGCGGAAATGCGCGCGGGTCTTTCATCAAATCCACGATGATGTTTTCGCCGGGACCCTGACAGATAACATCAAACTCTTTGACGGTTTGCATTTCGTCTGGTGCGACTGTCGCGTGCATGCCGCCGGTGAGCACTATGCCATTCGGGTTGACCTGCTTGAAAATCTTGGCGGCTTGGTATGCGAACGGATACGTGTAACTTCGCACGTTCATCGCGAGGATATCATAGCCCGCGACAATCTTGGGTAACTCATCCCAGGTCCGCAGTGAACGCGTCGAAAACAAATCCGTTTCGATACCGTTGTTTTTCAGAATCGTGCGAAGCAGACCCAGTCCGTGATCCTGCCAGCGATCATGTGCGCCCGCTGAGCGAACAAACACGCCCAGGTCTCCCATATCAAGCCAAAGTCGTTTCATACAGTCCAATCACATTTGCCGCATTATTTACGGCGCGACAACCTTTGCGCCAAAAGTTTCGGCGCTAATCGGCGCCGAATAATTTTCAATTCAGCCGGCAACAAAACCAGATACGCCATCAAACTGGTGAGCAAGCCGATTGCCATCACAATTGCCGCCGTAAAAAATCGCGGGGGCACCGGCAAACCGTACGTGCTTTTTACAAACACGATCCCGCCATTCACGGCAATCGTCGCCGCCGTGATGCCCAACATC
>CAZPIR010000368.1:0-4599 GCA_964586085.1 uncultured Anaerolineaceae bacterium
CGGGAAGCGCAAGCGGTTGCCGCGCTCGAGCATCCCAACATCGTGCGCGTGTACGATTTCGACACGGCCGACGACCTTGCGTTTCTTGTGATGGAGTGTGTTACCGG
This sequence comes from uncultured Anaerolineaceae bacterium, assembly GCA_964586085.1. Classification (GTDB taxonomy): domain Bacteria; phylum Chloroflexota; class Anaerolineae; order UBA4142; family UBA4142; genus JACRBM01. The sequence goes on from CAZPIR010000368.1 coordinate 108, forward strand.
CAAGGGACTCAAAGAGCAACTGCGCGAACTCTACAATCGTGGCGAGCGCATGCAACTTGCGCGCGTGACCCGCATCGTTGGCGACCTCGCAGGCGCGCTCGATTACGCGCACGCGCGCGGCATCATTCATCGCGACCTCAAACCGGCGAACGTGATTCTTACTCCGCAAGACCGCGCGGTGCTTACTGATTTCGGCGTCGCGCGGATGATTGATGCAACCGCGATCACCGGCACGCACGACACGCTCGGCACGCCGGCATACATGTCGCCGGAGCAAGGGCGCGGCGAGCCAGGCGATGCGCGCTCGGATGTCTATGCGCTCGGCGTGATGCTGTATCAACTTGTCACCGGCAAACTCCCGTTCGATGCGGACACGCCGTACGCGATTGTGCTCAAGCACATCACCGCGCCATTGCCTTCTCCACGAACTGTGCGCCCCGATTTGCCGGACACGATTGAGCGCGTCATCCTCAAAGCGCTCGCTAAAAATCCCGACGAACGATTTCAAACTGCCGGCGCGTTGAGCGTGGCTCTGCACGCGGCGAGCGAAGACGAGCCACATGCGCCGCGTCAATTCGCGTTTGCCGGCTGGCGTGCGCGCTGGAATCTGTTGCGTCGTCCGAATGGATGGCAAAGCATCGCGTTGATTGCGTTGACCTTGCTTGGGTGCATTCTAGTATTTTTTGCGAGTATGCCGTGGCGCACGCAACGTTACTTGGCGCGCGTCGCGCCGACGCCGACGCTTGAAGCCGGTGTGCACGCGTTTGTGCTTGAAGGCGCGGATTATTTTGTGGACACCTGGCTCGATCCGACCAAGCCGGATGAGGTGGGACAATCGGTCGAACGCGCGCAACTCCGCGCGCCACAACCGACGGATCGTATTTTAATCGCGATGAGCGTCGCGCGTTTGCCGCCCGAATCGGAAATCATTTCGGCGACATTGACCTTGCACGTCGAGTCGCAAATCAAAAATGCGATGCCGTGTCGTCTCGTTGCGTATCGTTTGGCGACCTTGTGGCGTCCGACCTTGGCAACGTACAACACGCCGTGGAGCGCACCGGGCTTGGTCGCCGGCGTGGATTACGATTCGACGCCGGCGGAACGCATCGTGTTGCCGGATGCGGGCAGTGTCGCGCTGAACCTGACGCAGACGATTGCGGGTTGGCACAAGCGTGGGCGCGTGGGCGGCGGCGTGGTGCTGATGCTCGCCGATGACAACGCAAGCACGTGTCAATACTGGGTTGACCTGACCGAGCAGACGAATCCGGCGAATCGTCCGACGTTGCACATTATGTACAAGGAGCCGCAATGAGTGACGCTTCGCCGACTGCTCAGGGTGCACCCTATCTCGTGGACGCGGCGGGACGCGAGTTCCCGTTAGGCGATGCGCCGCTAATCCTGGGTCGCTCGGACAAGTGCGCGGTCTATATCGCGGATGCGCGCGCATCGCGCAAGCACACGCAAATCGCGTGGGACGGCGAGACGAGTACGTTGTCCGACCTCGACAGCGCGAACGGTACATTTCTCAACGGGCGACGCATCACCGCGCCGGAAAAATTGCGCGACGGCGACGAGATTGCGGTCGCGAGCGCCGTGTTTACGTTTCGCGATCCCGATTCGACTTTGCGCGCCGGAAATTTTCCTTTGCTCGTCGTGGACGCCAAGACCGGCGAAATCTGGATCAATCGCAAACCGATTGCACTTTCCCCGAAAGAACAAGCCCTCTTTGATTTGCTCCACAAAAATATCGGTGCGCCGGTTGGCAAGCAACAAATTGCCGAAACAGTGTGGCACGAATATCAAGCGCAGGTGTACGATTATCAAATCGAAAGTCTCGTCAAGCGGCTTCGCGAAAAAATCGAACCCGACCCGGCGAACCCGGTATTGATCGTGACGGCGCACGGGCGCGGGTACAAGTTGGTCGAATAGTCTCATGGTCAGCGCGACTATTCGACTAACCGGCTGTCAAGCACTCGCGTGCGCGATGGCGACGAATCAAAGCGTGGACAAGCCGGCGAATCACCTTTATCATCGCGGTACATTGTTTTGCTCATGGAGGGTTCGATGCGCCGCAACATTTTGATTCTGCTCATGCTTGCGTTGTCGCTCGTCGCTTGCGATGCGATTGATTTTCGCTTCCGTGCACGGCGCGTTGAGATTACCCCGCCCGCGCCATCCACTTTACCGGCGAATGATGCGCGCCGCATCACGCCGTCGAATCTCGCTCAAGTGACCGAACTGGCACGGATGGGCAAAGGCGTCGTTAATCAAATTGCGGTCGCGCCAAACGGCAAGACGATTGCCGCCGCGTCATCGCTCGGATTGTATCTGCTCGATGGCGCGACCTTGCGCGAAACAAAATTTCTCACGACGACTGCGCAACTCGACGCGATTGCGTTTTCGCCGGACGGGGCGTGGCTCGTCGGCGTGGCGCGCCCAGAACTCGTTTTCATTTGGCGCGCGAGCGATTGGACGCTGACACGGACGATCAAATCGGATGTGAAACAAAATCGGCAATCGTTTTACGCGCTGGCATTTATGCCGGACAGTCAAACGTTTGCGCTTGCCGGGGTGGACTCGCACGCGGAAAATCGCGTGTGGCTGATTCGCGCAAAAGATGGTGAGTTCATCCAAACGATTGTCGCGCCAGCGAAAAATCGTGGCAACGTAATCAATTCGTTGATGCTTTCGCCGGATGGTTCGAGCTTTCTCGCCGTGACGAGTTCCGATCCGCCGGCTCTACGCCAAATGTCGGATGGTGCGATTATTCGTACACTGGGTGAGGCGAGACAACTGGGACCGTACCTGGCTTGGTCGCCCAACGGCGAATGGATTGCGACGAGCGACAATCTTGGCGCAATTCAACTTGTCCGCGCGAGCGATGGCGTGACGGCACGCACGCTCAAGCCGGACGCGTACACAAGTTTTCGTTTTGCCTTTTCACACGACAGCACGTTGCTCGCTGCCGGCTCGAATGATCATCGCGTCCGTGTGTGGCGCGTCGCCGATGGTGCGCTCGTCCAAACTTTTTCGCACAACGCGCCGGTGACGACGCTCGAATTTGCGCCGGATGATGCGGCGATTATTTCTGCCGCGCAAGATGGCACGGTGCGTGCGTGGCGTGTGGCGGATGGGCAGACGCTCGCGAGCAACGACGAATTCACGAGCGGGATTCAGAGCATTGCGTTTTCGCCGGACGGCGCGACGATTGTTGCCGGGACACAAGGCAACTTGGTGTGGTGGTGGCGCGCAAGTGACGGCGCGCGTTTGCGCGTGCAACAACTCGCGGAGCCAAGCGGCGCGCGCGGCGCGAATGTGTTGGCAACTGTTTTTTCGCCGAACGGGGAATTTCTGGCGACCGGTTCTTCGGACGAACGCTTGCGCGTGTTTCGCGCGGACAACGCGCAACTTGTCCACACATTCGTCTCACCGAACAACGGCGATCAATCTGCGCCGGTGAACGCGCTCGCGTTTTCGCCGGACAGTCGTTTCATCGCGCTCGGTTCGGCGAACGAAAGTGTGTTGATGTTCCGGCTTGCCGATGGCGCGGAGATGTATCGCACGCGGCGTAACGATGCTCAAGCCGTGACCGCGATTGCTTTTTCGCCCGACGGCGCGTGGTTCGCCGCGTTGTGGGGACCGATCAGTGTCACCCAGTTTTCGATCTTTCGCACACTAGATGGCTCGCGCATACGCGATGTTCCGGCGGGCAATGTTGCGCGCCATCTGGCAATCTCGCCTGACGGTGCGCTGATCGCAACGTCCAGTTCAGCGGGAATCGGTCTGTGGAAAAGCGCGGATGGCGCGTCGGTTCGTTCGATGCGTCAGCAATTCGGTTCGTCGGGCACGATTGCGTTTTCGCCGGATGGTTCGTTGCTGGCAAGTGAGGACACGTATGGCACGCTGGCATTTTGGCGCGTGACGGATGGAGCCAAGGTGCGCGAGATGCGTCCATCGTCAAGCAGTTGGCGCAACGGGTTCACGTTCGCGTTCTCGCCGGACGGACGATTGATTGCAACCGGCGGCGTGGATGGCGTGATTCGATTGTGGGGCATCCAACCGTAAACTAGTCCGGTAGTCGGGTGGTCAAATAGTCAAATAGTCGCGTGGTCGAATCCCTTTCGACCAGGCGACTATTTTTTTTGCGACGATTCGGAGATCCGACTACCGGACTGTTCGACTAACTGTTGGCAAATTGTTGGCTGATTGTTTGCGCCCAGTTGGGACATTTGCCGCGCGATAGCGTACACTGCGAGCAGAAAAAATCAAAGTGAAACGGAGTTTATGATGAACAAAGTCCTCGGCTGTCTCGGATTGATCGTACTGGTCGTCATTGCGATTTTGCTTTTCGTGCTTGTGCGAAATCGCGCCGAGCCGGTGGTGCAATCCCAACCCGTCGTGCAACCGGTTTCATCCAACCCGGCAAATGCGTCCGCGTCGCCGGCAATCAAAATCGTTTTACCGGCACACGGCGCGCGCGTGCGGGTGGGGC
>CAZPIR010000369.1:0-4578 GCA_964586085.1 uncultured Anaerolineaceae bacterium
GAGCATCGTCTTTCTGACGATTTTTGTCGCGAGTATGTTTGCATCGTCTGCACGCACGCACATGGCGCTGATTGCATTCGGTGTGCTGGAAGCAGTCCTGGGTCTCGCGCAAGCCTGGCTCGGCGTTGACCGCGTGCTCGACGCGTTGCGTTTGCCGGTAAGTGAATTGTTTTTGCAACCGAATTTGTTGCGCGAACGTATCGCGGGTATGAGTTTCAACTGGATCGTGTTTGATCGCGCTCTGCCGTTCGGTAATTTTATCAACGCTATTGATTACGCCGTATTTCTTGCGGCGATAGCATCTTTCGCGCTGGCGATGTTGTTGACTGCGCGCACGCGGCGTGAAATTGTTGCGCTCGTCGCGAGTGTGGGTGTGATGACAGTGGCGTTGTTGCTCACGTTCAAAGGTTCGGGAATGATTGCGTTACTCGGCGGCGCGAGTGTGGTCGCATTCAAATTTTTGCCGCGCGTGTCGCGTCGAAACGCGATCCTGGGAATTGGGGTGGTGTTCGTCGTCGGGTTGTGCGCCTTGCCATTTGCCGGCGCGTTCATCGAACGTATCACGTTCTTGATGGCGCGCGAGTTGGGCGCGGTGTCCACGACCGGACGCGTGGCAATTTGGCGCGACTTGGTTGGCGTGTGGACGCAACATCCCTGGTTCGGCGTGGGGCTGAATAACGCCGAAGCATTTGTGCAACCCACACCTTCGTTGTACGGCGGCGCTTTCACGCTCGTCGTGCCCTCGGCAGAAAGCGCGTATGTGGCGATGCTTGTCGAGACGGGCATCGTAGGATTTATCGTGCTCATCGCATTGTTTGGCTTGGCGCTCGCGCGCGCATCGAACCTGGGAATGCGCGCGGCGATGATCGCGTTGCTCGTTGGCAATCTCACCGTTGCCGGGTTCACGACAGATCAAAATGGAATGATCCTGGGTTGGTTGATTGGAACAGGAATGATTTTGCAAACGAGTGTGGCGAGTGAGTGAGCCGGTGGTTGTAACGCCGGTGAATACGCTGAAACGCATCGCGTCGTTTACGACGATTCTGGCGCTTGGCTTTGTGTTGGGTCGCGTGAGTGGCTTGTTGCGCGAGATGGTGGTGAGCGCGCAGTTTGGTTTGTCCGCCGACCTGGATGCGTACTTGCTTGCGTACGTCGTGCCGACGATCATCAACAACATTGTTGCGGGCGGTTCGATCACGATTGCGGTGATGCCGGTTTTGTCGGGTTATCTCGCCAACAACAATCGCGCCGAGTTCTGGCGCGTCGCGAGCATCATCACGAATTTTTTGCTTATCGTCACCGGCGCATTGACCTTGTTGTGCATAGCACTCGCCTCGTTCATCATTGCCATCCTGGGTGTCGGTTTGCCGGCATCCACGCAAGCAATCGCCGCGACTTTGCTCGTGATTATGATGCCGACTTTGTTTTTAAACGCCGCGCTCAATATGTTGCTCGCGATGCTGAATGCGCTCGATCGCTTTACCGCGCCCGCGTTGATTTATCTCGCGCTCAACGTGGGCATCATTCTTGCCGCGCTCGCGCTCGCGCCGTTCATCGGCATCTATGCGGTTGCGTGGGGCTTTTTGCTTGGCGTGGCGTTGCAGACCTTGATTCAACTGGTCGAGTTGCGCCGCGAGCATCCTCAGTACACCTGGCAAATTGATTTGCGTCACCCGGCGATTCGCCAGGTTGCGGTTGCGTTTGTGCCTGTTACCTTGCTTTCGATTGTTGCGCAAATTAATTTTGTGATGGACAAGGCAATGGCGGGTTCGTTGGCGGCGGGAAGCATCAGCGCACTCTCGTACGCCGACACGATCAACGGCATGTTTTACATGCTCGGTGTGAGTTTGAGTATTGCCGTGTTTCCGTCGTTGAGCCGGATGGTCGCGACGAATGACCTGGCGAGTACTGCGCGCACGCTCACGGCATCGTTGCGCATGTTGATTTTTGTGCTCGCGCCACTCACGTTTTTGCTCATCCCGTTCGCCGCGCCGACGATTGGACTTGTCCTGGGTCGCGGCAAGTTTGATGTGCACGCGGTGAACATGACCGCGCAAGCGTTAGCCATGTACGCGATTGGTTTGATTGCGATTGCGGTAATGTATGTGCTTCAACGCGCGTTCTATGCTCTGCGCGATAATCGTACGCCGTTCATCGTCGGCGCGATCGGCGTGGCGGCGCACATTGCGTTGAACTGGGTGCTGATGCAAACGATGGCGCATGCCGGCATCGCGCTCTCCACTTCGCTCACCGCGATAGTCAGCGCATTGGTTATGCTTGCTTTGCTCGCGCGCCGCTTGCCGGAATTTTCGCTCGCCTCGCTCGGCGCGTTTTTGTTGCGTTGCATTGTGCTCGCTGTGCCAAGCACGGCACTCGTCGCATGGATTTTTTCGGTGAGCGGATTTGCCGATGACACGACCTTGAGCGCGCGTGTGATCGGCGTTACGTTCGCCGGTGTGGGCGGCGCGATATACCTGGGTCTCGCCTTGCTCGTGCGCGTGCCCGAAAGTGGAATGTTGTTGCAAACCATGTATGGCATGTTGAACAAACTACGGGTGCGCCGATGAACGTCTGTATGTTTTCGCGCATCATGCCCGCGCACGCGATTGGCGGCATGCAAGATCATGTGCTCACGCTCAGTGCCGGTCTCGCGCAACGCGGACATCGCGTCGTCGTGCTGACGAGTTCGCGCACCGATAACGTCGAGTTTGAAATTGTGCGCGGCGTCGAAATTTTTTATTTGCGCGGCACGCCGAGTGGACGCAACTCGTCCGCGTACTGGCGTGCGGCGGCAAAAAAATTCGAAGAACTGCATCAACGCGCGCCGTTCGATCTTGTGCACAGCCAGAGTGTCGGCGCGTACGGAATTTTCGCGCGCGGCTTGCACAAAAAATATCGCGTGCCACTCATCGCTTCGTTTCATGGGATGCACATTGATGTGTGGACGACAAGCTGGCACACCGATTTTTCGTTGACCCACCCACTCGGCACGGCGCGTTTTTTTGCGATCACACTCGATTTGCTTTATCGTTACCTGTGGCGCGACTTGTGGTTTACACGCGGCGCGGATGTGTTGATCGCAACAAGCGATGCCGATGTGGGCAAGTACGAAAAATGGTACGGCATTCCTGGGTCGCGTGTGCGTACCGTGTACAACGGGATTGATACGGACTTGTTCGCGCCACACGATGCGCGCGATTTACGCTTGCAACTTGGCATCCGTGACGATGAAACAATGTTGCTTGCGCTCGCGCGCTTGCAAAAAGACAAGGGCGTGCAAAACGCGATTGCGGTTTTGAAAACCGTGCGCGAAAAATTTCCGGCGCGGCTCGTGATTGTGGGCGATGGCGATTATCGCGCCGCACTCGAAAAATTGGCGCGTGACCTGGGTGTGGACACGTACACGCATTTTGTCGGCGCACAAACATTGAGCGAGTGCGCGCGCTATTTCAATGCGTGCGATGTGTTTCTCGATCCCACGCTTCGCACGGACGGGTACGACTTGACGATTGCCGAAGCGATGGCATGTGCCAAACCCAGCATTGTTTCCGATGTCGGCGCGAACTCGACCTTGATTGATGTAGCCACGCAACGTGATGGCATCCTGATTCCGCGTGGCGACAACGATGCGCTTGCGCGTGAGACGATTCGCATCCTGGGCGATGCGGCGCGCGCACGCACAATGGGCGAATTCGCGCGCGAGAAAATGGTGGCGCGATTCAGCATCGCCGCGATGGTCGAGGGCATGGAACGCGTGTATGTCGAGTTGTGCCGATGAATGACAATCGCCATTATGTGTGGAGCGCGCAAGCCAGCCAGCGTCCCGAGTACGCGACCATCCTAGATTGGGTGCCGGCACAATCGCGTGTGATTGACCTGGGATGCGGCAATGGTTCGCTGTTGCAATTGCTCAAAGAGCACAAGCATATTACCGAGTTTGGCATCGAGCTTGCGCCGAGCGGCGTGGCGGCGTGCGAGCAACGCGGCATCCGCGCGCGTATCGGTCGCATTGATGTGCCGCTCGATGATGTGCCCGACCAGTCGTTCGATGTTGCCGTGTGCAACGTGACTCTGCAAATGGTTGTGTATCCCGAAGTCACCTTACGTGAAATGAAACGCATCGCGCGGCAACAAATTATTTCGTTTCCAAATTTTGCGTTTGTGTTGAATCGTTTCGATTTGCTCGTCAATGGTCGCATGCCGCGCTGGGGTTTGTTCGGGTACACGTGGTACAACACCGGGCATTTGCATCAATTTTCGCTCCGCGATTTTCGCGAGACTGTGCGCGCACTTGGCTTGACGATTTACGCGAGTCGTTACCTGAGCAAGTTTGGCGCGTTGGCTAACCTCGCGCCGAACCTGCTCGCACAGACCGGAATTTTTTTGTTGAAAGCGACTGATTGAATCGTATGCCTGACTCGTTCGAATCGGTGATTGACGCAACGTACACGCAAGCGGTGGATGGACGACTCGCTTCGTACGAGGCGTACGTCGAATATCAAACGCAAGAAGCGCGACGCGCATTGCCGTTCTTGCAAAATTTTTTTGACGTGCGGATGGCGCGTGTGTTGGAGTTGG
>CAZPIR010000370.1:0-4578 GCA_964586085.1 uncultured Anaerolineaceae bacterium
TTCTGAAATAGTGGGTTGTTTCCATGCGCGAGGTTATTCTCCCCGCTCAAACGGTTTCGTCAACGCCGCCGGTTGCATCACCACTTGGCGCGCGGCGAACATCAACGCGATAATCGTCAACACGTACGGCATCATCAACGCGAGGTCGGACGGAATGGGAATGTTGAGCACCTGAATCCACAACTGCAACGCGTTGACCATGCTGAACAGCAAACAACCCAGCATCACGCGGAACGGTTGCCATGCGCCAAAGTAGACGAGCGCAACCGCGATGAATCCTTGTCCACTCGTGATGTTCTGCTGGAAAATGTTTAGGAGCGCAATCGAGAGCGATGCGCCGGAAATTCCGGACAGTGCGCCGCCGATAATCAAGGTCGCGTACCGAATTTGCGCGACGCTGATGCCGAGCGTGTCCGCCGCGTCCGGATTCTGTCCGACCGCGCGCACCTTCAAGCCAAACGTCGTCTTGTTCAACACCCACCACGCGACCGGCACAAGCGCAAACGCGGCATACACAAGCAAATTTTGTTTGAACAAAACCGGACCCAGCACCGGCAAATCGCTCAACCCCGGAATCGCAATATCGGGAAAACCCTTGACGAGTTGCGGCGACTTGACGTTGACGCGAAACAGCAAATCGCTCAAGCCGAGTCCGAACAGATAAATGCCAATGCCGCTGATGCCTTGCTCGGCTTTGAGCGTGACGCTGATGAACGCGGTCGCCAAACCCATCACCATGCCAACGAGCAGTGCGGCGAGCAAACCCAGACCCAGGTCGTTCGTTTGCAGAACGGTATAGTACGCCGCACAGCCGGCGCCGAGCATAATGCCCTCGACGCCGAGATTGAGCACGCCGCTAATCTGCCCGAACGTTTCGCCAATCGCCGCGTAGAGGTACGAGGTGGCGAGTCGCACGCCCGAAGTCAAAATGCCGATGAGCACAAAAAAAGAAAAAAGGTCGCTAATCATTTTGCATCCATTTTGAATTTTCGATTTTCGATTTTAGATTTGAAATCGGCAATCGAAAATTCTTACGTTGTTTCCGCTTTCGCCGTCGGTGTAGTCGTTGGCGTTTCGGCTGAAACGCGTTTCACGCTTCGGCGTTGCGTCCAAATCTGGCTCGCCACGACGAACACAACAATCAAGCCATCGAGCGTAATCACAAATGCCGAGGGAACCTGGACGGTGCGTTGCAAACTATTCGCGCCGACGAGCAAGCCGCCAAACAAAATCGAAGCGGGAATTGTGCCGAGCGGATGAAGCGAGCCGAACAGCGCGGCGACAATGCCGTTAAACCCGGCGTTGCCGGTAAACCCGTGCGCCGAACCGTCGCTGAACAAACGATGTGTCACGCCGAGCAATTCGACCGCGCCACCCAAGCCGGCAAACGCGCCGCTCAACAGGAACGCGAGCAGTTGATAACGCTCGACTGAAATCCCGGCATAGCGCGATGCTTTCGGATTGAACCCAACCGCGCGAATGCGATAGCCAATCGTCGTGCGCCAGAGCAGAATATAAACGAGAATCGCGAGGACGACACCCAGGATCAGCCCGGCGTGAAAACGCGTAGGAATCCAACGCCACAAATCGGATGCCATCGGGAGACGTTGCGTTTGCGGAATCTTGATCGCGTTGTCGAGCGAGGTCGGGTCAATGATGGGACCGGTCAGCAGAAACGTCATGAAAAAACCGGCAATCGAGTTGAGCATGATCGTGCTCAGCACTTCGTTGACCTTGAAGCGCACCTTGAGCACGCCGGCGATGCCGCCCCAGAATGCGCCACCAAGAAATCCGGCGAACAAACCGGCGGGCACGAGAAACCAAAACGGCGCGCCCTGAAACGTCAACGCGACCGCGGTCGTCGCAATTGCGCCCATCACAATTTGCCCTTCGCCGCCGATGTTGATGACGCCACACCGGTACGCGATGCACGTGCCGATGCCGACAAAGAGCAGAGGACCGGCTTTGACGAGCGTGTCCGCGAACGCATTGGGACTACCGAATGCGCCTTGCACCATCGCCGCGTACGCATCGAGCGGATTCGCGCCGAGCATGGACAAGATGATCGCGCCGATCACCAAGCCCAACCCGCCGGCGACGAGCGGAACAACCACAGCGTTGAGTCGAGAGAGGTCAAATGATTTCATTTCACTTTTCCTGCCCAGTTTTGAGAAATTATTTCTTCCAAGCACTTTGGTTTTTTGCATCACACCCGATTACTCGGATGGCTTGCCATCTAACTGTGAGACAATCATCCCGGCGAACATGAGCGCGCAACCGGTCGCGCCGCGCACATCGAGTGTCTCGCTCAAAATCAGCCAGCCGCCTAAAACCGCGAACACGGTTTCCAAACTGAGAATGATTGCCGCTTGCGCCGGCGGCGCATCCGTTTGTCCAATCACCTGCAAGGTGTATGCCACGCCCACCGATAAAATGCCCGTGTACAAAATCGGCAGAGCGGCATCTGACACGTTTTCAATTCGCGTCGTCTCGAAAATCATCATCGCCCCAAAACTAATCGCCGAGCAAATGATGAACTGGATCAACGCGAGTCGAATTGCGCCGATGCGCGGCGCATACGCGGCAAGCAGATGCAAGTGCACTGCCCAGAAAAACGCGCCAACCATCACGTACAAATCGCCCTGCTCAATCGTAAACGATTCGGTCACGGTGAGCAAGTACAAACCGATGACCGCGCTGACCACACCGAGCCACGTCCATCGCCCGGTGCGATGACCGAGACCCAAACCTAGGATGGGCACGAGGACGACATACAAGCCCGTGATAAATCCGGCTTTGCCGGCTGTCGTGTACGCCACACCAATCTGTTGCAGGAATGCGGCGCAGAACAAGATCACGCCGGTCCACACACTGCCCACGATCAAGGTCTTGCGATCCGGCGTGGGCATGCGCGAACGCATCAACAGGAAAACCGGCAGTAACGACAACGTGCCGAGCGCGAAACGAATCGCGTTGAACGCCAGCGGTCCGATGTATGCCATGCCCTGACGTTGCGCGACAAAGGCGACGCCCCAAATCATCGCCGTGAGCAAAAGCAAAATTTGGGAGCGCCATGCACGGAGGTCCAATTATTTTTGCTCTGCCGGAGCTGGCACTTGGACAATCACTGGACCGCACTGATTCGCTTCGTGCTTGTGCTCGCCATCGCAATAAGGAAATGTTTTAGATTTGAAACAACGGCACAGTGAAATTTTTTCGCCGGGTTGGAGTTCTATCGTCGTGCGCAAATGTCCCATGCGTTCTTCGGTCGAATGAGTTGCCATGATGTTGGCTCCTTGAAGGTATCGTGTTAGATCGAAAAAAAGCGTAACCACGCGGCTTGATGTGGATGAATGATCGGCAACGCGTCGCGTCGCGCCCAGAATGGCGTGAACGTGTGCTGATCGGTTTGCACCGTCCAGCGTACCGACGCATCGCCACGAAATTCGAGATGATAAAAATGGCGCGTGATGGTTTCGGCTAACGCATCGTCCGGCACCCAAGCCGTGATGTGAAATGTGGTAAAGGTCGGATTGAGCGAATCGTCGGCTAACTCGTACGTGACCTGCGTCATGCCGTTCGCTCGCCGATTGGCACACACCTGAATCCCACGTCGAAATTGCACCCAGTCAAAACTCGCCAGGTCGGGTCGCGCGTACGCTTTGGTGACACACGCAATCATCCGCTGATCGTCGGCAAGCTGGATCGTTTCTGTGCCAAGGTGCGCGCGCAGATGCAAATCGTTCAAGCCGGATTCTTCGCGCGCTTCGCGGAGCGCGGCGAGTTCGATGGCTTCGCCCACCTCGACCGTGCCCGCCGGAATTTGTATGCCGGCAAACGGATGCTCGAACAGTAACAACTCGGTAGCGTTGTAGCGCGTGATGAACGCCGTGACCTTTTCAATATGCGGCATGACTAACAAAAAATGCGGACGACTCGACCGCACGCCAGGCGTGCAACGTCGAAAGCCGTCCGCAACTGTTCACATCCGATTTGATTGGGGTGGCAACCATGCCGATTCATTCCTGTGCACGCGGCTCTGCGACGCACGACCTTGCGAAAAAATTATCGCAAACCATCTCACTGGTGATTCGATGGCATTTCGGTTGAACGTGGCAGTCGGCGCTTTTCGTTGAACGGGGATGCCCAACGCCGTCACGCGTGCATCGTAACCAACCTACGCAGAACGACCGGCTTGCCAAAGCTTGTTACTATTGTAACACGATTTGGCGAGCATGGCAAAAGTTTGCAATTTCGATTTTGCCAAAATATAATCATGTCGCTCGATCTCAAATCATTCTGCGCTTTCCTAGAGGTGTCACGTCAAACCATTCCCAATTTTCGCGCTTCTGCTTGCCGCTGTCCTCATCGCATCGTGCGCGCCTGGGCCCAATCCAACGCCGGCAACCAGCACACCCACACTCGCGCCAACCGTGATTCCGAGCGCGCTCCCAACTACGCCGCGTCCACTCACAGCCACGCCGACGCCAACCCTCGCGCCAACCGTCACGCGCACACCCACTCGAACTGTGCCAACCATTTCTCCATCGTCGTTGCGTTTTCAGGCGCAAACGCGCA
>CAZPIR010000371.1:0-4265 GCA_964586085.1 uncultured Anaerolineaceae bacterium
CGACGACGACAATGCGATGATTCGTATTGATATGAGCGAGTATCAGGAAAAGCACACCGTCGCGCGTTTGATTGGTGCGCCGCCCGGCTATGTTGGTTACGATGAAGGCGGGCAACTCACCGAAGCGGTACGCCGACGCGCGTACTCGGTCGTGCTGTTCGACGAAATCGAAAAAGCGCATCCCGACGTGTTCAACACGATGTTGCAAATTCTCGATGACGGACGCTTGACGGACGGGCAAGGTCGCACGGTGGATTTCAAAAACACCGTCATCATCATGACCTCGAACGTCGGCACGGAATTTTTGTTGAGCAGCGACACGGAAAAATCGCGCGACGCGGTACTCGATGCGTTGCGCGCGCGTTTCCGTCCGGAATTCCTGAATCGCATTGACGAAATTGTGTTGTTCCACTCGCTCGGTGTGGAACACTTGAAACGCATCGTGGACATTCAGATGCAACAGGTGAGCAAGCGCATGGCGGACCGCAAAATCGAAATCGAACTGACCGATGCGGCGAAAGAATTTCTTGTGCGCGAGGGCTACGACCCAACGTACGGTGCGCGTCCACTCAAACGCACGATTCAACGCCAGATTCTTGATCCGCTCGCCTTGCAAATGCTCGAAGGCAAGTTTCACGAAGGCGATACGGTTGTCGTGGATTTGGACGCTTCGCGAGGCGCGATTGTGTTTTATCGCGAAGAGAAACGGATAAAGCAAGCGGCGTAAAACAAAACTGCCTCGCACAAAAGTGCGGGGCAGTTTTGTTTTGCCGGGGATTGCCAAAGAATCGGATGTGTTTATACTTGAGCGTAAGAGAATTCAAAGAGGAAAACGATCCATGATCTCGGAACAACAAATTGTCATTCGTTTGCTGGTCGCCGCCATTTTGGGCGGGCTGGTTGGCTTGGAGCGCGAAAAGCATCAGCAACCCGCCGGCTTGCGCACGCACATCATTCTTGCGATTGGCTCGGCGTTGGCGATGGGGCTTTCGATTGAACTCGCCATCGAGTTTCGCCCGCTCGTGCCGAACGGCGACCCGGCGCGCCTCGCCGCGCAAGTGATTTCGGGCATTGGCTTTTTGGGTGCGGGCGCGATTTTCCGGTACGGCGCCAACATCAAGGGACTCACCACCGCGACCTCGTTGTGGACGGTTGCGATCATCGGCTTGGTGATTGGCGCGGGGCATTTCTTTGCCGCATTGGTCGCGACCGGTTTACTCCTTGTCACGCTCAGCATCCTGGATCAAGTTGAAAAACGGTACCTGGCAAAATCACTCGCGCGCACGATGCATCTCCAGGTGCATGATCGCAAAGGCGTGATTGCCGAACTGCGCCAGCTGTTCGACCATTTGCAGATCGAAATCAAATCGCTCGGCGTTGGCAAAAACGTCGAGACCGGCAAACTCGATTTGAAGATCATCGCGCGTGTGCCACGCGACCAAAACATGGACGACCTGATCGCCGAAATATCCAAGCTTGAGGGAATGCGGATTTTTGAATTGCAATGATTGGGTACAAAAAATTGGCGCGGCAGTTGCTATTTCTGCCGCGCCAATTTTTTATTTGTCCAGCCAGTGTTGGCGTAACCATTTGATGGTCGGTGCGAGGTTGACCTCGTTCGCAAACTCGACCATGTCGGGCACACGGTCTACCGCGTCGAGCGGCATCGTGACGCCGGGTGGAAAGACCGGCGCGATGCGACAATATTTTTCGCCGAGAATTTTTTGGCATTCGTAATCGGCGATGCCGGACACGCCGTCGAGAATCAAACTGATCAGTGGTTTAGCCCATTGTGCCAAACCCAAGTAGAGTTGTTGATCGGGGATGAAGACGAGCGATGTGCCGGTGCCGACCGAGAGAAGCACGATTTCATCGAGCGCGGGACGATTGCGAATGCGCGAATCCTGGGTCTGCGTGAGCGCGCACATGCTGGGATTGTTTGCAAACACGCCGCCATCAATGTACCCGTCCACCGAAGGAAAGTAGGTGGGCGCGGCGCTTGTGTACAAACCAACCTTGTAGGCGAGCTGCGCCCCGTCGCTATCCGGTCCGGGAAAATTGTGAAAGAGTTTGGGCTTCCAGGTTCGGCGCGCCGCGTTCGGCGAACGATTGTCGAGATCGAACGCCGTGATCAACACTTTTTTCTTGAGTTGCGCGAGCGTGGTTTGTCCCAACAAATTTTTTAGTTCACGTTCGAGATTGACGTTATCATACTGCGCGCCGCTGATCTGTCCCAGGTCGAAGAGATTGTCCACCCACGAATCGTCAAACACCTCCCCGCCCTTGACCTCGTAGAGATTGCGAATTTTTTGCAGGTCAACCCCGTGCGCCAAACCCAGGGCGAGCAAACCGCCAGTGGATGTGCCGGCGATGAGATCCACCGAATCGAGCCAGCCGTCGAGATGTTTATCTGCGCTCAGACGCTGCAGTAGAATCGCGGTGACCACGCCGCGAATGCCGCCGCCATCGAGCGAAAGAATCCGAAACTTGGACATGCCTTCCTCCTTGAATATCCTTGTCCAATCTCGCTTCACGGCGCGATTGGATTATCCAGGTTGCCGATAACTCAATTTGATTTCATGCTCAATCACATCGCCGGTGGCGATGCCGCCGCCATCCGCGAGCGCGCCGAACAACATCGCTTCCGCAAGCGGCTTGCGGAGTTTGTCGTCAATCAAGCGCGACATGGGACGCGCGCCAAAATTTTTATCGTAGCCATATTCCGCAAACCACGCGCGCGCCGCGTCGGTCATTTCGAGTGTGACCCGTTTGGGCGTGAGCGCGGCTTGGAGTTCGCCGATCTGTTTGTCCACGATTTGCAAAATGGTTTGCGTGGCAAGCGTGTCGAAACGCACAATCGCATCCAAGCGATTGCGAAATTCCGGATTGAACAAGCGCTCGATTGGTTTCTTGGCGGGGTCGCCGGATTGCTCGGCGTGAAAACCGATGGGTGTCGCGGTCAATTCGCGCGCGCCGGCATTCGTCGTCATGATGAGCACGACGTTGCGAAAATCGGCTTTGCGTCCAGTGTTGTCGGTGAGCGTTGCGTGATCCATCACTTGCAAAAGAATGTTGAACAAATCGGGATGTGCTTTTTCGATTTCGTCGAGCAGAACGACCGAGTACGGTTGACGCCGGACCGCATCGGTGAGCAGTCCGCCTTGATCGAAACCAACGTAACCCGGCGGCGCGCCAATCAAACGACTGACCGTGTGCTTTTCCGAGTACTCGCTCATGTCGTACCGCAACAACTCGACGCCGAGCGCGCGCGCAAGCACCCGCGCGAGTTCAGTCTTGCCCACGCCGGTCGGACCAAAGAACAGGAACGAGCCGACCGGTTTGTACGGCAAACGCAAGCCCGCGCGCGACAGACGAATCGCGGACACAATCGCGTCAATCGCATTGTCCTGCCCAAAAATATGTTGGCGCAATGTCGCGTCCAAATTTTTCAGCCGCGTACGATCATCGCCCGACACGGTCTCGGCCGGAATTTTCGCCATCGTCGCGACAACCACTTCGATGTCTTGTCGTGCGAGCACTTGTTTGCGGTCGGCTTCGGGGCGAATGCGTTGCCGCGCGCCGGCTTCATCCAAAACATCAATCGCCTTGTCCGGCAAAAATCGTTCGTTGATGTGCTTGGCGGAGAGTTCGGCGGCGGCGAGAATGGCATCGTCTGTGTAAATGACGGCGTGGTGCGATTCATAACGCGATTTGAGACCGCTCAAAATCTGAACGGTTTCTTCGACGGATGCCTCGGTGATTTCGATTTTTTGAAAGCGCCGCGCGAGACCGCGATCGCGTTCGAGCGTTTTGAATTCTTCGTGCGTGGTCGAGCCAATGCAACGCAACGTGCCGCTCGCGAGCGCGGGCTTGAGCAAACTCGACGCGTCCACCGAACTGCCGCTCGTCGAACCTGCGCCGACAAGCGTGTGAATTTCGTCAATGAACAAAATCGCGTTCGGTTTATTTTCGAGTGCTTTCAACACGCCCTTGACGCGCTCTTCAAATTGTCCACGATATTTGGTGCCCGCGAGCACCAAGCCCATATCGAGCGCATAGATGCGCGCGCCCTTGAGAATTTCTGGCACCTGGTTTGCGTGAATGCGTTGGGCGAGTCCCTGTGCCATCGCGGTCTTGCCCACGCCGGGATCGCCGACGAACAATGGATTATTTTTGAGACGCCGACACAAGACCTGGACGGTGCGTTCGAGTTCGGCTTCGCGCCCGATGAAACCTACCTCGCCGCCGAGGCGGATGCCCGCCGC
>CAZPIR010000371.1:4275-4571 GCA_964586085.1 uncultured Anaerolineaceae bacterium
GCTTCGCGCCCGATGAGCGGATCGAGTTTGCCTTGCTCGACAAGCGCGACCAGGTCGGTGGTGTACGCGGCGAGCGGGTCGCGCGCCGGTTTTTGCTCGTCGTCCTGCTCGCCGGCAACTTGTTTGGCGGGCTGCTCTTTGGTGACGCCGTGCGAAATGTAACTCAACACATCGAGGCGGGTGACGCCGTGTTGTTCAAGCAGATAACGCGCGTGCGAGTCCGGCTCTTCGAGCAAGGCCGCGAGAATGTCGCCGCTCTCGATTTCTTTTTGCGCGGCGTGCTGCGCGTGCCACAT
>CAZPIR010000372.1:0-4565 GCA_964586085.1 uncultured Anaerolineaceae bacterium
GGCACAAACGATTTGCCCAAAAACAAAGGCGCGTCAGGCACAAACGTGTTTTCGAGCAAACGACCTTGCAGAGAGTTCCAAATTAGTTGATCGAATTGCGCGAGATCGGTACTCTCGGAGGAAATTGCGAGGTGGGCTGTCACAGCGAGCCAGGCATAGACCGCCACAAACACGACGACGGCAACGAGAAACAATCGGTCAATCGTTTGCGCGGTAATGCGCGCGCGCCAAGACGCCGGCACACGCGGCGCGAACCGATATGCGATTCCGCCGACAAGCAGACTGGTGGCAACCGTGATTAAAAATTCGACAAAGACAGTCATTTACTTGACAATCACATTCGCAATTAAGGTTTGCCCCAGGATTGCTTGACGCTCGCGCAACGCGATAAAAATTTGATACTCACCGGGCGCAACCTCGCGCGGCAAATCGAAATCGTGCCAATCGAGAAGCACCTCGCCGGCGTTCCAGGTCGGCGTCGGGTATGCGTCGTTCGCCGGACGCGCGGCGTGCTCGAACGCAATTTTGCCGATCCTATCGCGCAGTTGAATGGCAACCGTGTAATCGCCCTGGGGTTTCGCACGCGCGCGCCAGTACAATCCCAGTTGCATCAACTCGCCCGGCGCCATCGTCTCGCGCGGCGGCACAAACCCAAGCAGACGCATCTCGCGCATATCCACTTGCAAAGGATGTTCGATGTACAATTCACTCGCCGTGAACGACGATTTGTTTTTTTCGACGCGCACGTGCGCCAATTCGATTTCCTGCTCGCGCACCTGGACAAGAATGGTGTACTCACCCGTCGGCATGGTCGGCGGCAAACGCAACGTGTACTGGTCGTTGACGACCTTGTTCACACGCCACGTGTTCGTCGGCGACTTGGCATCGTGCGGCTCGCGCTCTTCGCTTGCCCATACATGACCGCGCGCATCCACCACACGCAAGGCAATTCGCAAACGCTCGTTGATCGGCTCGGTAGCACGCCACGCCAACACCGGGCGCAAATCCATTTTGCCGCGCAGTGTGCCAGTCGGCACAATCGAGTAACCCAGCAATTCGAGCGCGCCGAATCGCGCGTTGACAAGATGATCCGGCTCGCGCGGGCGCGCGACCCAGTATCCTTCGCGTTCGACTATCGGCGTAAAAAATCCCTCGCGCGCGTACGTTTCCCAACCGGCGCGATGCACCACGTACCACTCGCGTGACGAATCGCCAAACACGTAATCGGCTTGACGTGAATCCGGAATCATCGGCGGCTCGTACACCTGTCGCCGATTCGAGAGCGCGGCAAGAAATTCGTTCTGCGCGATGACAATCGCATCACTCGGAATTTTTTCGATCAACGACATGCCCAAGTCATCGTGTGCGGTCAAGGTATAACGCCAGGGTTGAAAATATCCGCCGAACGGCAGAGGCGAATGAAACGCATAGGTAAGCACACTCGCGGTCAAGATCATTGTCGCACTCGCCGCGCGTCGTGCCGCTGAAGGACTCGCCACGCTCGCACTCCAGTCGCGCAGACGCACCAACCCAGGCACGGTCGCAAAAAAAACAAATGCCAGGAGCGGCGCAAAATAGTACGATTGAATCGAGTACTGGAGTGGGTACGTGCTCAGCAAGGAATAGCCCAGAGTC
Source organism: uncultured Anaerolineaceae bacterium (assembly GCA_964586085.1). Lineage (GTDB taxonomy): Bacteria > Chloroflexota > Anaerolineae > UBA4142 > UBA4142 > JACRBM01. The sequence continues at coordinate 1,636 of CAZPIR010000372.1, forward strand.
GGCACGGCGAGCGCGACCACTTCAATGCCAAACAGCGACACCATGCCAAGCGGCACAAACAGATGAAGCACATAAGCTAGTTTGTCCGGCACGAACAACTGCGACCACAAAACTTCGGGATGGGTTAAAATGTTCAACGCGATTTCCGGCACACTACGACCCAGGTAGCCGTACCGCGAACCGCCGCCGCCAATCGCGCCCTCGCCAAAATAGTAAAAGGTCGAACCAAATTCAGGTCCGCGAAAAAAGGGAATGAGCACCTGGAGCAACAAGACGAGCCAGAGCATTCCGCCGGCAGTCAAGCCCAATCCCAGAAATCGCCGACGTTGCGCGAGAAAAATAAATCCGCCGAACGCCATCGCGATCAACGCGATTTCTTCTTTGACAAGTAACGTGGCGACAAGTGAGACAAAAAAACCGGCATGGTGTTGGCGCAACAAAAAAAACGTGGCGAGCGAAAGCAAGGGCACGGCGAGTGAAATTTCGTGGAACTCGGTGAGACCGATGTTGGCAACCGCCGGCGACAAGAGGTATGCCACGCCGAGCGTCAATCCCAAGACGCGACCCAGACGCGCGCGCGCGTACCAGTACAGCGGCAGTGCGGCGAACGCCAAGCCCGCGGCTTGAACGATGAGTAAAACCTGGGAATCGCTCCAGAGCGCGTACAGTGGCACGAATGCAAGTAGAATCGGCGTAAAGGATTTGCCGAGAAACGTGCGTGTATCCAACACAAATGTCCCGGTCAACAAATCGCCGCGCAGAGAATTCCAAATGAGCTGGTTATACTGTCCCAGGTCCCACGAAGTACTCAACACAAAATAGCCGGTGTGAAACGAATGATATCGTAACAATGCCAAGGCGGTGAGCACGAGAAAAAAAACCGCGACGCACGCGAGGAACACGCGGTCGGCGATGCGGTCGCCCCAACGCATCCAGCGTTCGAGCGCGAGGTGATGCGAATCACGCCGCGCCCACACAAACACGAGTGCGGCAATCGCGAGCGCGCCCAGCATCGTCGCGAAAAAACCGGCAAACACATTCATCGTATCACCGGTCGTTCATCGCCATGCCGAGCGGCGTAACAAACAAGGGCTGAACTGGGACGCTCGTCGGGATGCCGGTGACCTGGGCAATCACCGACGCGATGCCTTGCATGTTCGCCGTGCCGCCGACGAGGTAAAGCGCGTCCACGTTTTGATCGCGCACATGCCGGGCAACAATTGTGCCCACTTTTTCCATCACCGGACGCACGAGCGGAAACAAGCGCGCATGTTCGCGCGAATCGGTTTTGATTTTTTCGGCTTGCTCGAACGGCACGTTCAACGCGCCGGCGACGACGAGTGTGAAATGCGTGCCTCCCGTCGCCTCGTCCGCCGTGTAAACGACCTGACCATCGCGCACAACGGCAATCCCGGTGGTGCCGCCGCCAATGTCCACAATCGCGCCATCGCGAATTTGCAAAACGGCGTTCGCGGCAGTTGGCTCGTCCATCTCCGCTGTGCAATCGAATCCAGCGGCGCGCACCACATTCGCGGTCGCGCGCACTTCGACATGCGGCACACCCGGCGGATAGCCGGTCGCCGCGTGCGTCAACTCGAAACCGAGCCGCGCCTCGACGCCCCGTTTCATCTCGCGCAGTAAATCAATCGCGCCGATAAAATCCACGACCAAGCCATCGCGCACGACATTCGCAAAACGATAATCGCCGGCGATTGGTTGGAAATTTTCATCGAGCACGAGCAGAACCGTTTACGCCGTGCCGTGGTCAACGCTAACATGCACCGCGCCGCGATAAGTGATGGGCGACGCATCGTGCATCACCTGAGCCGTGCGAGTCAACAACGCTTCGAGATTAGGGTTCACGATTTATTTGCGCCGCTCGTCGAGATAAGCCAGTCCGCCTTCCGAGTAATGCGAAACACGCGGCGTCGCTTGCGCGATGGCTTGACCATCAACAAACACCTGAAGACGCCATTGGTTGATGAAATCATGCGCCGCCGGCGAAAAGCGCTTGCCCGCCGGAAATTCAAAGCGCGTCACCTTGCCCTCTTGCCATTGCTCGCGCAATTCTTGTTCAGTGATAAATGCCATCGTCCAACTACTCCTAATTTTCCGGCGTTGGTTTCCGAAGCGGTTCCAAAATCACCGGATCAATTGCTTGGTTCGCCCAAGACTGTGCCGGCATATCATAGGCAAAGCGCGCCCAATTCACATTAACCTGCAAACGATAATTGCCGGGCGCGACATCCGCCGTACCTGGAATCGTCCACACCCCATCGAACATGCCTTCGTGCCAACCCTTGCCCTGGAATAAATCGGTCTGCGTTTTGGCAATTTCGCGATCATCCGCATCCAACAATCGCAACGTCACTTGAAATGGTTCGGGTTTGGGATCTAACATTCGCCAAAACAATTTTAGCGTCAACGGCTTGCCGGCTTGCCACATGACATCATCATAACCGACCAGTTCGACATGCTCGCCATAATCTCCAAAGCGCGCATTCAGGCGATGCTCAGGCAACTTGGCATTTGTCTGATAGATCAAGATTTCATAGCCATTATCATTGAATCGCTTGATCTGCTTGAATCGAGCGAACATTTGATTGTAGAGTTGAACTTCATTTGGATATTGTTGAGGTGCGCCAAAATAACGCGCATACATGCCTCGGATCATGATGAGATACTCGAAACCATGTGCGGCGTACCAATCAGGAGCATGGTCAATGATCGCGTTGATCGTTTGCACGGCATGATGGGCGGGGTCCACATACGGCGAATAGGATTCGATTGCCAAGCGCGCACCCGGTGGAAGATTGGAAGCAATCCATACGCGCGCTGTCTCGCGACTATCCACCTGCGTCAAGCGTATATTACTCGCAACCGCGTTTTGGAACAAGGGTGTTATCACGACCAGCGCAACGATACCCACC
>CAZPIR010000373.1:0-4564 GCA_964586085.1 uncultured Anaerolineaceae bacterium
GATCGCGGTTACATCTCGCCGTATTTCGTCACGAACGCCGAGCGAATGGAAGCCGTGCTCGAAAATGTGTACGTCCTGCTCACCGACAAAAAGATTTCCGCACACACGGACATTGTGCCTCTGCTCGAAAAATTGGTGCAGATGGGCAAACGCGAACTCGTCATCGTCGCGGAAGATGTAGACGGCGAAGCGTTGGCGACGCTCGTGCTCAACAAACTGCGCGGGATGCTGAACGTGATCGCGGTCAAGGCTCCCGGCTTTGGCGATCGCCGCAAAGAAATGTTGCGCGATATGGCGATTCTCACCGGCGGTCAAGTCATCACCGAAGAACTGGGGCGCAAACTAGAGACCGTCCAAATTACCGACCTGGGTCAGTGCCGCAAGGTCATTGCGACCAAGGACGACACGACTTTTATCGAAGGCGCCGGCGCCGAAAAAGACATCAAGGGACGCATCAGTGAGATCAAGGCGCAAGTTGAAAAAACGACTTCGGACTATGACAAGGAAAAATTGCAAGAGCGCCTCGCGAAACTCGCCGGCGGCGTGGCGGTCATTCGCGTTGGCGCGGCAACCGAGACGGAGTTGAAAGAGAAAAAGCATCGCGTGGAAGACGCGTTGAGCGCGACGCGCGCGGCAGTCGAAGAGGGCGTCGTGCCCGGTGGCGCGGTGGCGTTTTTGAACGTGATCCCGGCACTCGACAAGGTCGGCGGCACTGGCGACATTGCGACGGGCGTACAGATTCTGCGCCACGCACTTGAAGAACCATTGCGCCAACTCGCAGAGAATGCGGGGCACGATGGTGCGGTCGTGGTGCAAGATGTGCGACGCATGCAAAAAGAAAAGAACAATCTCAACATTGGCTTTGAAGTCATGACGGAAGAATATGGCGACATGCTGGAAAAAGGGATCATTGACCCGGTCAAGGTTGTGCGGAGCGCGTTGGAAAATGCGGCATCCATCGCGGCGATGATCCTGACCACGGAAGCATTGATCACCGACTTGCCAGAAAAGGGCGCCGCCTCCGCGATGCCTCAGATGCCCGAGTATTAAATCGGGAGCCGTTAGCGATTGGCAGACGAAACCAGGCAAAGATCTTTAAACCTTTGCCTGGTTTTATTTTTGCGCAATGATCGCGTTACCTATTCTGATGTGTGTTTTTATTTCAGGATTGCATTGGTGGCGAATCAACCCACGCTTCATCGCGGAGATGAAACCGCTTTACGTAGAGCGTGTCGCCGTCATAGTACCCTCGAATATAGCCGCTTCCATCTTTGCACAAATAGTTGCGGAGCAAATCCGGTGACTCGTGAAAATTGGACCAGGTATCCACACGGACATTAGGGTTCACCTCGAACCACACATTTTTTCTAATCGTCTCAATCAGGAACTGGGTTTGTTTCTCATCCAGCCAATTATCCTTGTTCATTGATTTTACTCCATTTATATCCAATTCGGTTTGCGAATCGCCAATCACCCATTGTAATTCGCCACAACAATTTTCATATTACGGACTGTGGATTGTAAAGTTTGCTCCATCGGTAAACATGGATTGACATGGCAAGCCAAACACTTCCGAGCAAGTACGCGGCGAGTACGTCGCTTGCCCAATGTTGTCCCTCGTAGATTCGCGACATTCCAATCAAGGCAATCATGCCGCCCAAAATAACGATCAGCAACGTTCGCCACCACGATGATTTGAGCAAGGTGTAAGCGAGGAACAGCAAAAAGCCAAAAAACGCGGTAAAGTAGAGTACGTGTCCACTCGGAAAAGACAAATCGTTCAGTTGACTGACAACATGCACCAAATCGGTGCCTGGTCGCGGACGAGCCACACCAAGTTTGATGATAAATCCCAGGATCGAAATGCCCACCGCGCTAGCAAAGATTACGAGCGTTTCCCTTTTCAAACCCCGCGCATAAAGAAACATGAGAATCAAAAAAGAGATCACGTTGACTTGAGGCACGAATCCGATCCAACTCAGTGCGTGCATCAGTCCATCAAACCAACCTGCTCTGAATTCCTGCACGTGGCGTGTAATCGCCACGTCGAAAGTGAAATAGGCAACTGTATGCGCGAGCACAGCCAGAATCGCAAACAGCACAATCGCCACTAAAAGAAAAGCTTGGAAAATGACTGTTCGTCGCTGGCGTTGTGGTTTTGGCGCCTTGGCGCGGCTAAGATTATAGATCACCATTGCATGAACTCATCCGAGCCGACTGCGCCGCACAACCGACCACGCCGAGATCAGTGCGCCGATAAATGCCACGAGCATCAAGTACAAACTGGCAAACGTGTTGGAAAATATGCCCATCAGCCCAATCACGAGAATAAACACCGAAACGATAAAGCACATCCCAAACATATAGTTGCCGATGGTTGGGATTTCTATGAGGGGATTCGACACCATGCTGGCAAGGTGCGCGCCCGTGAGGGCTGCCACACCGCCCCCGAATACCAAAAATCCCCCAATCCAACCGTTGTCCGAAAAGATTCCCCACACGCCCATAATGATGGCGATGACTCCAACGCAAAACAAAGTGAATCCGAAAAACGCTCCCAAGGTGTCTTTCATTTGATACTCCTATCGCTAACCGGTTCTGCTCAAGCAAACGGCATAACCAACGTACTCAATATCCCCCAGACCAAGCCCAGGATCGTCCCGGCGATCACATCGCGCGGATAGTGGGCGCCGACATAAACTCGGGTAAATGCGACCAGTGTAGCAACGCCATATAATCCGGTCGCGAGTTCCAGAGATAATTGAAAATGGCTAATCCACAACATCACCACAAAAAAAGTCTGCGCCGTATGACCACTCGGAAATGATAGACCTGGTTCGCGCCAGCCAATCACACGCGTTTCGCGCAGTAGGTTGAAGGGTCGCGCACGATCGGTGAATGCCTTGATCAATTCGACCAACAGCCACAACGTCAGCGTACCCAAAACTAACTCGATGGCGAATTGCCGATCACCCAAAACATACGCGCCCACCGCGAGCAACGCCGCAAACCCAGCACTACCGATCTGGGTTGTCACCCACATTGCGCCATCCATCCAGCGCGAATGATAACCGCGCAGATTCAAGGCGGCGAACACCCACACATCAAAGCGTTGTCCCACCGACCAAAGTAGCGAAAGCATGATCAGACTAAAGCCCATCAATAGAGCGATCAGGAGTTGATTTGCGACCAAACTTATGATTAGCGTAGCGCGAGTCAACGGCGACAGCCACGCGAGAAACAAGCCCAGTCCAACAAGCAACCCCAATACGATTGCCAGTCGCCAAATTGTGCGCCGGTTCAAAAGGCGTTGCCCCCAGCTAGTCCGCGCCAGTTTTTGTTGCGCTTGGACTTGAGCTGAATTCATGATGCCGTTTCAACAACGGTTGCCAGAGTCAGCGCGGTTGTCTCAGCAACCGGTGCCAAGGTTGCCTCGGTCATCACAACATTCGCAGGTCCTGCCATCACGCGCAAGCGATGCGGTTGCAACGCCACCGTCACTGGATTCTTGCCAACGACAAGTGCCATGCCATCTGCCATCACCGGCATGGCGGGGTTTGTCGTGATCGCAATTGTTTTGGCGCGAAAGCGTTGGATGCGCGCATCTGGCAAACGCGTAGACGATTGCATCGCCTGTCCAATTAAATCGCGCTTGTTCAAATCGGAATAGACAAATACATCCAGGTGCCGATCATCGAACACCACATCCGGCGCGACCTGAAAATTCGCGCCCATAAATGGCATATTGGCGATGAGGACGAGATGCGCGTTGGTGACAATCTCTTTGCGCGCATGATCCAAGCGCAATCGAATTTCGGATGGCATCGCCGCGACCAACGTGGAAATGAATTGCGTGATCTTGCCCAGGTCGCCGTGCTGAAAATCGTCGGCGGAGGAATATAACGCCGATGCCAAACCGATAATACCGACTTCCAAAAAACTGTGACTCGAAGTGCGATAGCGGATCACCCCTACATCAATTTTGAGTCGGCGTCCTTTTCGTAATAGCGCGACGGCGGCGGCGAGATTGTTCGTCGGAATGTTGAGACTGCGCGCCAGGTTGTTACGCGTGCCGGTCGGAATAATGCCAAGTGTCGTTTTGGTGCCGACCAATCCAAGCGCCACATTTTCGATTGTGCCATCGCCACCGGAAACAATCACCATTTTCGCGCCATCGCGAGCCGCGTTACGCGCGACGAGATGCAAGCGATGGGTCGGCTGGACGAGAATCACTTCAGTTTCAATTTTTTGCGTCTGCAAATGACGTAGCAACTCGACCAATTGGATTGCCGAGTCTGTTGGGTTGCCAGACGCCGGGTTGAAAATCAGTTTTGCTTTCATACCAATTCATCTCCAAGGTCAGGTGAGCCAGAGGTTCACACGCCGACTTCTGCCAGCGTTCGCACGAACGTGAGCACGTTATCACGCGCCAATACGCCGACAAGTTCACCATTTGTGGCATCAATCACCGGCAATTGATTCACGCCATCCGCCGTCATTTCTTGCACCGCTTTCCACAAACCATCATTCGCATGTGTGGTCCGCAACTGGGTCAACGGCGTCA
>CAZPIR010000374.1:0-4559 GCA_964586085.1 uncultured Anaerolineaceae bacterium
AGGCGTCATACCCCCAGCAGGCGAGCGTGCCATTGCTCTTGACCACACAGGTGAAATAAAAACCTGCATCGAGCTGGGTGAAGGTGCCGGTTGGGATATTGTCCAATTGCCCAGAGGCGTTCCACCCCCAGCAGGCAAGCGTGCCATCGCTCTTGACCGCACAGTTGTGATACCCACCCGCACTGACCTGCGCGAAAGTGCCGCTGGGCGGAGTTACCTGCCCATATTCGTTATCTCCCCAGCAGGCAAGCGAGCCATTGCTCTTGACCGTACAGGTGTGCTCCCCGCACGCACTGACGGTGCGGCGGATGAATGTGCCTGCCGGGATGTTATTCAACTGCCCATCGCTGTTATTCCCCCAGCAGGCAAGCGTGCCATCGCTCTTGACCGCACAGGTGTGCCTCCCACCCGCACTGATCTGCGTGAAGGTGCCTGTCGGAATGTTGTTCAACTGCCCCTCGCTGCTATACCCCCAGCAGACGAGCGTGCCATCGCTTTTGACCGCACAGGTGTGAACCTGACCCGCACTGACCTGCGTGAAGGTGCCCGTCGGAATGTTGTCCAACTGCATATCGCGGTTATCCCCCCAGCAGGCAAGCGTGCCATCGCTCTTGACCGCACAGGTGTGCGACCCTCCTGCACTGACCTGCGTGAAGGAACCCGTCGGAATATTGTCCAACTGCCCAGAGGTGTTATCCCCCCAGCAGGCAAGTGTGCCATCGCTCTTGACCGTACAAGTGTGAAACCGACCCGCATCCAACGTGGCGGCTTGGAGTGGGGCGGGCAGTGCCAGAGGCGCGTCCGTCCCCGTGCTAGGACGCGATGCGTCCGCGTGGGTAGTTAGTGTAGAGGCAAGTAAAGCCAGGCATACAAGCAACAAAATGCTAGCGCGTTTCATCATCAACTCCTGGGTGTGATCGAGTTAGAATGGGCAAGGTTGAATTGCGACCAATGCAACCGCGATGCGCGATACCGGCAAAAATGCCCACTCTGGCGCTGGACCAGAGTGGGCATGATGTCTATACCCGGCTTATCCCAATGACCATTCAATCTGGGATCAATGTCTTTGATTCAAACTGGTTTTGAATCAGCTACAGAGCAGATTATAGCGGAACGGGGTATGTTTTACAAAGGGGCGTTGTTCCTATTTTTTTCTTTACGCCAAACTTGTGAGAATCTCATCCACCCCGCGCAATTTTGTTTGCAAAATTTTTTGCGCGAGCGAAATGTCGAGTGTGCAATCGCGTGGGCGCGGTGTGGGATGCGAGGCGGAGAGCGCGGGCGCGAACCGGGGTGCGACGCGATATTTTTGGGCGAGTGCGATTCCGAAATCGTACCGACTGATGCGTTGCGCGCCAGCGAGGTTGATGACAGAGATCGAGTCTATATCATTGCGAGGAGCGTTTTGTGCGACGAAGCAATCTCCGCGTAAATGGGGATTGCTTCGCTTCGCTCGCAATGACATTTGAGCGAGTTCGATCAACGCATCTGCGAGGTCGTCCACCAAAATCGGACAGCGATACTCGTCGGTGAACAGGCGCGGCATGTCGCCGTCGAGCACTTGGCGTGTGCGCGGGTCCATCGGGTCGAAACCGTAAATCAGCGACGTGCGTACGATGAGCGCGTCCGGAAATTCTTGGCGCACGATTTCTTCGGCGCGCGCTTTTGAGACCGCGTACGGAATGAGCGGGTGCGGTTGCGCACTCTCGTCGTACGGCGCGTGCTCGCCATCGAAAATCACATCGCTCGAAAGGTGAATCAACCGCGCGCCGATTTGTTTGGTTGCGCGTGCGAGGTGGCGCGTGCCTTCGGCGTTGACCGCGATCATCTGCTCGCCGGTCATCAACGCGGCGGTGTGAATCACGACATCGGGACGCACTTGGTTGACAACCTGGTTGACCGTATCGGCATCACGCACGTCCAAATAAAACGCGGCGACGTGCGCCCGCTCAATCGGATGCGAGACGTACGTTGCCGCGATCTGCCAATCGGTTGGGGCGCGTCGCAAAATTCCTGCGCCCAAATAACCACTCGCGCCTGTGATCAATACTCTCATCGTTGTCTAGTCTCAAGTGTGAGAAGATTGATTACTTTTTCAGTTGCAAATTCCACGCTCTTGCAAGAGCGTGATCCCAAATTGTCATTCTTCCATAGTCTTTATCAATCGAAATATTCGCGCATTTGCAAGATATGTTGTCTTGAGGAAACGAAGGAATCAACTCGCCACATTTGAGACATTCATAATAAAGATCGTCACCAGCCGGATAACCCTGAGCAGGGTTAAAAGAAATTTCGATCAATATGTAATCGCGTTCAAATTCTTGGCGATTTTTCATATTCCCTCCAATGCTTGGGTGTTCGTCACAAACCACCCAACTAATCAACCGTGCCTTTCAATGCAATCAACGCCGCATGATCGGTCTGCGAAATTTCATTCTGCAACGTTTCAACGGCGACGCGCGCGGCTTCTTGCTCCGCGATTTGTTTACTACGCCCGATGCCGCGTCCGTACTCGCGCTCTTTGATGATAACTGCGACCGTAAATTCTTTGGCGTGGTCAGGTCCGCGTGTTTCGACGAGACGATATTGCGGTGTCACTTGCAAGTTGCCCTGGCTCAATTCTTGCAACATGCTTTTCGCATCGCGGTCGAGCCGCTGATCGTGGGTGCGCTCGGCTTCATTCGGCAGAAAGCGCATGGCGAACGAACGCGCCGCGTCAAATCCCAGGTCGAGGTAGAGCGCGCCGATGAGCGCTTCGAACGCGCCGGCGAGCAAGGGCATGCGTTCGCGTCCGTGCGCCGCATCTTCACCGCGCGACATTAAAAGATGCGGCGGTAGATTGGCGTCGAGCGCATAACGCGCGAGCGTATCGCCTTTGACGAGCGCGGCACGCAACGAGGTCAGTTCGCCTTCGCTCATTTCGGGAAAACGCTGATACAAGAATTCTGCCGCGACAAAATCCAAAATCGCGTCGCCCAGAAATTCCAGCCGCTCGTTGTCGAGGTACGGCAGGTCTGGGTTTTCGTTGAGGTACGAGCGATGTGTCAGCGCGCGCGTCAGGAGCGACTTGTCTTTGAAAGTGAGGTCGAGCGTAATTTCTAATTCGTGCTGTTCCATAAACGACTCGGTGACATGGAGACACGGAGACGCGGTGACGCGAAAATAATTCTCCGTGTCACCGTGTCTCCCGGTCTCCGTGTCGGATTATCCTTGATATTTTTTGAAAATCACAACTGCATTGTGTCCGCCAAAACCAAACGAGTTGGACATGACGACGTTCACATCTTTTTGCCGCGCCTGGTTCGGCACGTAATCCAGGTCGCACTTGGGATCGGGGAATTCGTAATTGATGGTCGGGTGAATCCAGCCGGTCTCGATGGTCTTGACGACTGCCACCGCTTCGACGGCGCCCGCCGCGCCGAGCAAGTGACCGAGCATGGATTTCGATGAGCTGATCGGAATTTTGTAGGCGTACTCGCCGAACACGGTTTTGATCGCGGCAGTTTCGGCGGCATCGTTCAGTTGCGTCGAAGTGCCGTGCGCGTTAATGTAATCCACTTGTTCCGGTTCCAGCCCGGCTTTTTTCAACGCGCGGCGCATCGCGCGGACCGCGCCACTCCCATCGGCGACTGGCGCGCTGATGTGATACGCGTCATCGGTTGTGCCATAGCCCACCATCTCGGCGAGAATTTTTGCGCCACGCTTTTTTGCAAACTCGAGTTCTTCCAAAACCAGGATGCCGCCACCCGAACCAAACACAAAGCCATCGCGTTGCGCGTCGAAGGGACGCGAGGCGTGTTCGGGATCGTCGTTGCGTGTGGACATGGCGCCAGTGCGATGGAACGCCGACAAACCAAAGCGGGTCAGTTCCGATTCAACGCCGCCGGTGATCATCGCACCCGCATCGCCGCGCCGGATGATTTCGAACGCTTCGCCGACCGCATTGCCGCCGGTCGCGCACGCCGATGCGAGCGAAAAGTTTGGACCGCGTGTGCCAAACGCAATCGCGACCTGACCGCCTGCCATGTTCGGAATCATGTACGGACCGGTGAATGGGCTGACGCGCATCGGACCTTTTTCGATGAGCGTTGTGACCCCTTGTTCGATGATGACAACGCCGCCGATGCCGGAACCAATCAACACACCAACGTCATGAGTGTTCGATTCGTCAATTTTCAACCCGGCTTGTTTCATCGCCTGCGCGGTCGCGGCGACGGAAAAAAGAATGAACGGATCCATGCGCCGAGCTTCTTTGCGATCTACATACTCGGCGTACTCTTCGATGTTGAAACCCTCAATCTCTGCCGCAATCTGCACGGCGAACGCGGACGGGTCGAAATGTTGAATGCGGCGAATGACCGATTTGCCAGCGAGCAAATTCGCCCACATTGTTTCGACCGAATTACCGAGCGGGGTGACGACCCCGGTGCCTGTCACGACTACGCGTCGAGCGTGGTCCAGCATTGGACGACTCCTTTAGAGAAATGAAATTCAATCCACCAAAATTCGAAATTGATTTTGCGATTCAAATGAGACGACATCACCGACGATCCAGGATT
>CAZPIR010000375.1:0-2017 GCA_964586085.1 uncultured Anaerolineaceae bacterium
GTCTTCGAACGAGACCACTTTCTTGTCCGGGTCTTCGGCGTAAACCAATTTTTCGGTCGTGCGCGGATCCAATTCCACAGAGCCAACCGTGCCAGCGCCCATGTGACGCATTGCCGCAGTCAACATGATGGACGCTTCTTCGGGTGTGCCTGTCCATTTGGCAACGCCCAATTTTTCGGGTGTCGTTGCATCTTTGGGCGGCAAGAAACCTTGCGCGCCGGAACCTTGACCGGCGGCGGCTTGGAGCGCGCGATCTTTGAGCGTATAACCTGGTTTATTTTGTTTGAGGAAACGATCCAGGTTTTCGTTTTTCTTTTTAGTCAAGCGGGCATCGCGTTCTTTTCCGACGTATTCGGCAAAACTGCCGCGCGTCGTGCGCCATTCACGAAACCGTTGCATCTTGTCCCAGTCAATTTCCATCGTGGGCGCGCTCGCGGTGTTGACCCAGCTGGGGCGACGCACGGATGGCGTTTTTTCATTATCCCAATCGAAAATGTTATTACCAGAGACTGCCGCCGGCGCGAGTGTAATTCCAGCACCGAGCAAGCCCAAGTCTTTGAGAAACTCTCGACGGGTTAAATTGGATGCCATTTCAACCTCCATTGGTTTTCGAACATGATTGCTGGCAAGTCAGATTCTCATCAAGGGAACTGGCTTGCCAGCACCAGCTCCCGCCATTCCAAGATCACTGAACGACAATAGTCATCCGGATGTCGGGGTGAATTGTGCAACCCACATTGTACTCGCCGGGCTTGGCGGTCGGGGTCCACAAGCGGCGCGCGGTTTGACCAGGCACAACCAAAATTTCCTTGATGCCCAAGTCTTGGCTAACCACATTGTGATCCTCTTTGGGATCGGTGTTCTTGACGACAAAGAGCACTTTTTGACCGGCTTTGACGGTCACCTTTGCCGGGGAAATATCCGTGGTGTTAAAAGACAGAGCGACTTCTTGGGCGCCTTCCGAGCCAGCCGGTTTGGGCTCATCCATCACGACAGATGACTTGGCTTTGTTGTCGCATGCCACGCCCAGCGCCATCACCACAACCAGAGCAACCAGCAAAATCAATTTTCGCATCATAACCTCCAGCAATTTTTCAATTTCTTGATTTCGTAATTTGGACCTGATACGGATGAATGAATTACGTTCGTTCGTCGGATTGCCTACTCCTTTCCGTTCGGGGTTCCGAATCACTTGAAACGAGTGTTGGAATATTCGGTGTGACACCCGGCTTTACCGCATCCGTAAACGAATGGCTCGTGCCCTTTGTGACAATCGGTGCAGGGAACTTCACCTTCGTGCGAGGTGTGCGGGTTCGGGTTGACTTTGGCAGTCACTTCGGCAAGTGCCGTGTATGAGTTTTTATGACAGCTCAGACAGGTTTTAGTTTCGGGCGCGCCTTTGGGCGGCATGGCGGTATGACAAGCGATGCACGGCACACCTTTGGTGACGTGCTTGCCATCCATGAAAGGCGAAGTTGGCGCAGACAGCGTGATCCCTTCGACGGTTTTAATCGTGCCGGGTTTGGCGGCGGGTGCCGCAGGTTTGGTGGGTTCGACTTTGGGCGCGGCGGTCGCGGTGGGTTTGACCATCGCCGGATCCACGGTGGGCAATGGCGGAAGCGGCGTCGCAACGGGTTGTGGTTGGCACGCGGCGACGACCATCACCACCAAAATCAAAAGCGCGGCATACGCGACGAGTTTGGATAAATTACGCTGGAACATTGGACAAGACCTTCTCCTTGAGAGTATGAACCGATTTCTGAATTTTTTCGGATGGACGAGTGATTGGGTCGCGCGCTGGGCGAGGCGCCCCCGCGCCACGAGCGGGTGCGCCTGGAAACGGCCGATGGCGTACGGGTGTCGCTGGTGGATTCGCGGGCCCTGGGGGTGGTGCGCCTGCACGCGCCGGGCGCCTTGGTGCTCCCGCATCTCGGCCCCGAACCGCTCACCGACGACTTCACCGCCGACGGATTTCGGACCGCGCTGGCGCGTCGGAGCGGACCAATCAAGCCGGCGC
>CAZPIR010000375.1:2027-4558 GCA_964586085.1 uncultured Anaerolineaceae bacterium
GCGAGGCGCCCCCGCGCCAAGCACTTTGAGCGTCGGCAATTGATGCGCGATCTTGACGACCAAGGGGATCAACTGCGTGGCAAGGTGATCTTTGCGAATGCACGCCGTCGCGCCATAACGCGCGGCAGACTGGTAATAACGCGCCTCATCCCGATCGGCAAGCAAAACAATTTTAGACTGGGGAGATTTTTCGAGGACAAGCGAAATTGCGTCAAGCACACCCATATCGGGCAAAAGCACATCCATCACCACGATGTCGTACCGCTTGTCCAGCAACAAGGCAAGCGCGTGGGTAACCTGCGAGGCATGGCTCACCACCCCAAACCCTGACTCGCCGTGAAATGCCTGAGCCAGCAGAGTGGAAAGCGAAGGATTGTGTTCGACTACCAAAACTCGAATCGCGTCCATTTTTACCCGCGATTAGTTTATCTAAATCCGGGCGCTCGAACAATCAGTCGAACTATCTAGTTTGTGGGATTCGAGTACCTAGTTTGCGCAAGTTTTGGGATGCCGGCACACGGGGAACCGCTCAAGCATTCAGTTCGATCAAACCATGGCTGAGGGCGTACTTGACGAGGTTGGCGCGGTTATGAATGTTCAACTTTGACATTACGTTGGCGCGATGGCACATGACTGTCTTTTTGCTCAGGTTGAGCAAATCGGCAATCTCCTGGCTCGAACGACCTTCGGCGACCAGTTTGAGCACTTCTTTTTCGCGCTCGGTCAACACGTCGCCCTCTTCTGCCGCATCTGACTCGGCTTGCTGGCGATAATTCGTCAAGAGCATTTTGGCGATGGCGGGCGGCACAAAACATTCGCCCTGGCTCACCGTGCGAATCGCATTGACCAACTCGGATGCGAACGAGCGTTTGAGCACATAGCCCATCGCGCCGGCTTGCAAAATGGGCAAGACATAGCGTTCGTTGTCGTGCTGACTCAATACTAGAATTCTAGTTTGCGGACGATCTTTGATGATCCGTTTCGTTGCTTCCAAACCATCCATGCCCGGCATCGCCATATCCATCACGACAACATCCGGCGCATGTTCGCGCACCAACGTGATCGCTTCGCGACCATCGGACGCTTCGGCGACAACCTGAAAATCTTCAGAGAGACTAAGCAGTGCCTTCAATCCCTCCCGTAGCATGATATGGTCGTCCACCAACAGAACTCGGATCTTTGCCATTGCCGTACGTTCCTTTCAACGGAATTTGTGCGGTGATCACCGTGCCTTGCTCACGACGTGATTCGATGGAGGCAGTGCCGCCGAAAAGCGACGCGCGTTCGCGGATGCCGGTCAAACCAAACCCAGTGTGCCCGTTGCCACGTTTCATGAGCACGTTCGGGTCAAACCCTTTACCGTCATCTTCGACTTGGAGAATCACGGCCTCGTCCGCAAATTCCAACGTGATGCTCACATTCTCTGCTTCAGCGTGGCGCACGATATTGTTCACCGCTTCTTGCGCGATGCGAAACACAACCGTCTCGACCTCGGAGGGCAGACGTTTTTCCGTGCCTGCCGTTTCCATCGAAACCTGGATGCGACGCGACTTGAAGCGACTCTCGGCGTACCAATCAATCGCCTGCACCAAACCCAGGTCGTCCAAAATTGCCGGACGCAAATCGTGGATGATGCGTTGGATTTCGCGCAACATTTCAGTCGCCATTGATTTGATCGGCACGAGACGATCTTTGATTTCGGCAACATCTTGCGCAGGCGCGGTGGTTGCGGTTTCCAAGCCCACGACAACCGCCGTCAATGCCTGGCTCGTTTCATCATGCAGTTCGCGCGCCAAGCCGCGCCGTTCTTCTTCCTGCGCGACGACCAGCTTGCGAAGCAACTCGCGCCGACCGCTTTCCGCCTCGGCGAGTTCGCGCGTGCGTTGCTCGACGCGCTGTTCCAGCTCGACGTTCCACTCGCGCGTTTCGCTCAACGATCTTCTCAAACGTTCGCGCATCTGGTCGAACGAGCGACCCAGAATGCTCACCTCGGCGCCACCTACCTGCGGCACCGGTTGCACCAGGTCGCCATCGGTGATGCGCTTGCACGCCGCAATCAAGGTATGCACCGGACGCACCACGCTGTTCGTCAACAACCACGCCACGATCAAGGTGATGATAAACGCAATGCCGCCGTACCACATTAAATTTTTTTCCAGTTCTTTGGAAAACGCAAACGCTTCGGCTTCGTCCTGTTGCACCACAATGCCCCAGGGCGCCGACGAGAGCGCGGCAAACGCCATAATCCCATTCTGGCGTCGCTGATTGGTTGCCGCATCATGACAATCGTGACATTGTCCCACCACAAGACCGCGATCACGAATCAAGGTGGTAAAGCGATCACCGTAACGACAGTTCTGCCATGATTGCTCTTCCGACGTGCTCGCCAACGGATAACCTTCTTCGTCCACAATCTCGGCATAACCCTTTTTTCCCAAGCCCACCGGTCCCAACACATGCGTGATACTGGCGTGTTTGAGATCAATCGCGGCAATCACGATGCCTTTGAGCGTTTGCGTGTCGGACACAAG